>DAIDAU010000092.1 GCA_027310465.1 Rhodocyclaceae bacterium | reverse complement strand
CACGTCGTCCCAGAGGGCATCATCGTACAGACCAGCAGTGGGCATACGAATTTGCTCGTCACACGGATAGACGACAAGACGGTGATCGAGACGAACCGCGACGGCTTTACAAGCTATGAGGATACGGAGGCTATCGTGTCCGGTGCCGATCTTCTGGCGAACGATCTGCTCGGCGGATTTTCCGGTGCGAACCTGACACTCACCGGAGTATCCAATTTCACTCATGGTACGGGCTGGCTTGATGGCAACGGCTTCGTGCATTTCAATCCGGCCGCCAATTACTATGGACCGGCAAGCTTCACCTACACGGTCCAGGCGCCGACGGGTCAGACGAGTACCGGAACGGTCGACATCAACCTGCTGAACGTGAACGATCCGCCGACGGCAACGGTGGACCAGCATATACGGCCCATCTATGGCTACGCCTCCGTCAGTTACTCGTACGATGAAAGCGGAAACGTCTCCGGACAGACGCCCGCTGACCCGCAGTATTCGCCGTATACAGGCTATGACTACTCGTCATCGAACTGGATTTGGCAGACATATGGCTATCACTCGACGCCGGTAAGTTACGAGGACTCCGATGGTCCGAACATCGGAAACGTCGTTGCTAACGATATCGATGATCCCAGCGGGCCGTTTACCTATCAGGTCGTGAGCGGTCCCCAATATGGCGATGTTCAACTCGACGCCAACGGCGGCTTTCATTACTTTAGCTGGTCGAGCCCCGGGGTTCGCTCCAACAAGGACATAGGGCCGACGGATGTCAATGCGACCTATGGCACCACCGGCCCCACCGACGGAACCAATGTCGTCGATCCCTTTACCGTAAGAGTCACCGATCCTCACGGCGCGAGCACCGATGTCCGAGTCAACGCAGTGCATACGGGAACATACAGTCCGTCGACCGGGGGCGGCGGTGGTGGTGGAGGCGGATGCTGTCCGATTTCCATCGACATGGATCGAAACGGTTTCGGCTTCTCGAAGGTTGACGATTCAAACGTCTTCTTCGATATCAACGGTGACGGCTGGAAGGAGAAGCTTTCCTGGATCGCGCCGGGAGACGGGTTGCTGGCCTACGATGCGGACGGCAACGGCAAGATCGAGAGCGGTGCCGAGATTTCGTTCGCGGCCTATTCGAAGAATGCGCAGTCGGATCTCGAAGGCCTGCGCGCTTTCGACACCAACGCCGATGGAAAGCTTTCTGCGGCCGACGACAAGTGGTCGAAATTCGGCATCTGGCAGGATGCGAATCAGAACGGCACAACAGATTCCGGCGAATTCAAGTCACTGAGCGAGTTGGGCGTGGCATCGATCGACTTGATCAGCGACAAGCAGTTCTCGGTCATCGATGGTACGACTGTCCAAGGCTTTAGCAAGGTGACGATGACCGACGGTTCGACTCGCGATGCGGCGGATTTCATTCTTCGGTACACCAACCAGGTAATGGTTGGAAGCGCCGATGGAAGTGGTCAAGTGGTCACTAATGCCCCGTTCTCTCCCTCCGGCGAAGTCCTCGACGGTACACCGGGCAATGACCTCATCCTCGGCAAAAGCGGCAATAACGTCGTTAACGGGTATGACGGAAACGACGTCGTGATGGAGGATGGCGGCAACGACTTCATCGATGGCGGTGGTGGAAACGACACGATCTATTCGGGTGCCGATAACGACATCGTCGTCGGAGGAAGTGGCGATGACCTCGTTTTCGCGGGTCTGGGCAACGACATGGTGTTCGGTGGCGATGGCCACGATGCGCTGTTCGGCGAACAGGGCAACGACGTCATCTTCGGCGGCAGCGGTAACGACCTGATCTCGGGCGGCGCGGGTAACGACGTGCTGTCTGGAGACGCCGGCGACGATCAAATCTACGGCGAAGCGGGCAACGACGCCCTGTTCGGTCGCGACGGAAACGACGAACTCGCGGGTATGGACGGCTACGACAGATTGGACGGTGGAGCTGGCAACGACTTGCTGGATGGTGGGGCGGGCGCCGATACGATGATCGGAGGCGCCGGTGACGACGTCTACGTGGTCGATGATGTTGGAGATACCGTAACCGAGGAGGTTGGCGGCGGCAACGATACCGTGCGCAGCACTATCGACTACAGGCTGGGAGCGAATGTCGAGAATCTTGTGCTTGCCGGCAACGCTGCCCTTACCGCCATCGGTAACGAACTCGACAACGTGCTCACTGGGAACGCCGGTGCCAGCACGCTGATCGGCGGCTCCGGAAACGATACGCTGATCGCGGGTTCCGGCGTGACGACCATGATCGGCGGCTCCGGAAACGACACCTTTGTTGTCAACAAGGCGGCGGACGTGGTGCTGGCGCAGGCGGGCGGTAGCCATACCATCAAGACTTCAGTCAGCTATGCAGCCTCGGCTAACGTGGCCACGCTGATCGGTACCGGCAGCGCTGATATCACGCTGACTGGCAACGACCTGGCGAACACGATCGTTGCGAACAGCGGCGATACGACGTTGGTGGCCGGTTCGGGCGTGGCGACGATGATCGGTGGCGCCGGCGACAACACATTCGTCGTCAATCGGAGCGATGACGTAGTGATCGAGCAGCCGAACGCCGGCATCGACACGGTGTTGTCCTCGGTCGACTACGTGGCGCCCGAGAACGTCGAGATCCTTCAACTGACCGGCACCGCAGACCTGACCGCGACCGGCAACGGGCAGGACAACATCCTGATCGGCAATGCCGGCAACAGTACGCTGAGCGACGGCGACGGCAACGATACGCTGATCGCCGGTTCTGGCGTGACGACGATGACCGGTGGCGCCGGCGACGACAGTTTCGTGGTGAATCGAGCCGAAGACGTCGTGATCGAGGAGGCCGCCGGCGGCAACGATACGATTCTGACGTCGGTCAGCTACGCCGCATCCGCCAACGTCGAGAACCTGACGGGGACCGGCAGCGCGGATCTCACGCTGACGGGCAACGATCTCGCCAACGTCATCACGTCAAACGCGGGCAACACGACGCTGGTGGCCGGTTCCGGCGTGGCGACGATGATGGGCGGCGCGGGCGACAACACGTACGTGGTCAACAACGAGGCGGACCTCGTGATCGAACAGCCGAACGCCGGCAACGACACGATCCTGACGTCGGTCAGTTATACAACCGCCGCGAACGTCGAGACGATGGTCGGGACCGGCAGCGCCGACCTGACGCTGACCGGGAACGACATGGCCAACACGATCGTCGCGAACAGCGGCAACACGACGCTGGTGGCTGGCTCCGGCGTGGCGACGATGATTGGCGGAGCCGGCGACAACGTCTTCGTCGTCAACAACGTGGCGGATGTCGTGGCCGAGCAGGCGAACGCGGGCAACGACACGATCCTCGCCTCGGTCAGCTATACGGCGTCGGTCAACGTCGAGAACCTGACGGGCACCGGCAGCGCCGACCTCACGCTGACGGGCAACGATCTCGCCAACGTGATCACGTCGAACGCGGGCAACACGACGCTGGTGGCCGGTTCCGGCGTGTCGACGATGATCGGCGGTTCCGGCGACAACACCTTCGTGGTGAACAATGCGCTGGACACGGTGACGGAGCAGGCGAACGCGGGCATCGATACCATCGTCACCTCGGTGAGCTACGTCCTGCCCGAGAACGTCGAGAATCTGATCGGCGTCGGCACGGCGGATCTGACGCTGGTCGGCAACGATCTCGCGAACACGCTGGTCGCCAACGACGGCAAGACGACGCTGGTGGCGGGGTCGGGCGTGGCGACGATGATCGGCGGCGCCGGCGACAATACCTTCGTCGTGAACAACAAGGCGGACGTCGTCATCGAGCAGCCGAACGCCGGCAACGACACGATTCTCACGTCGGTCAGCTATACGGCTGCCGCCAACGTCGAGAACCTGACGGGTACCGGAACTGCGGATCTTACGCTTACGGGCAATGACCTGGCCAACGTGATTACGTCCAACGCGGGCAACACCACGCTGATTGCCGGATCGGGTGTAGCGACGATGATCGGGGGAGCCGGCGACAACACCTTCGTCGTCAACAACGTTGCCGACGTCGTGGTCGAGCGGGCCGGCGCGGGCAGCGATACGATCGAGTCGTCGGTGAGCTATACGGCCGCGGCGAACGTCGACAACCTGACGGGCATCGGCAGTGCCGACATCACGCTGACCGGCAACGACCTCGTCAATGTGATCACGTCGAATGCCGGCAACAGCACGCTGGTGGCGGGTTCGGGCGTGGCGACGCTGATTGGCGGCGTCGGCGACAACACCTTCGTAGTGAACAACGGGGCGGATACGGTGATCGAGCAGCCGAACGCGGGCAACGACACCATCCTCACTTCCGTGAGCTACGTCTTGCCGGAGAACGTCGAGAACCTGACGGGCACGGGCAGTGCGGATCTCACCCTGACCGGCAACGATCTTGTGAATGTGATCAGGTCCAACGCCGGTAATACGACGCTGGTGGCCGGTTCGGGCGTGGCGACGCTGATTGGCGGCGCCGGCGACAACACCTTCGTCGTCAACAATACCGCGGATGTCGTGATCGAGCAGGCGAACGCCGGCGACGACATCATCCTCAGCTCGGTCAGCCACACGGCTGCGGCCAACGTCGAGAATCTGACGGGTACCGGCAGCGCGGATATCGTGCTGACCGGGAACGATCTGGCGAACGTCATCACGTCGAATGCCGGCAACACCACGCTGGTCGCCGGCAGCGGCATTGCGACGATGATCGGCGGCGTGGGCGACAACACGTTCGTCGTCAACAACGTGGCCGACGTCGTGATCGAGCAGCCGAACGCCGGCGTCGATACCATCCTGACTTCGGTCAGCTACACGTTGCCGGCGAACGTCGAGAATCTGGTCGGCCTCGGCAGCGCGGACATCAGCCTGGTCGGCAATAGCCTGGACAACACGATCGTCGCGAATGGCGGCAACGACACGCTGATCGGCGGCGGCGGCAACGATATTTTCGTATCGGGAACGGGCAACGACGCGATGTTCGGCGGCAGCGGCAACGACACCTACGTCTACGGCATGGGCAGCGGCCTCGATACGATCGTCGATGCCGGCGGCAACAATGCCGCCAGGTTCGGCAACGGCCTGTCGCTGCAGAACGTCGTGGTACGCCTGACCCGAGCGGATGGTACGCCCTACACCGTCGAGGCCGACAGCCACGATTGCAGTGACTGGTGGCGCGACTGGGAACACAGCGGCCATACCACGTCGATCGGCTTGACGGCCCACTTGCGCGTGCTCGACGCCAACGGCGTCGAGCAGGGCGGCCAGGGAATGGATTTTGCCGTCAGCGTCGATCGGCGCGGCAACTTCACGTCGCCGATCCAGACCTTCCAGTTCTCGGACGGCAGCACGAGCTCGTTGTACGACATGCTGGTCAAGGAGGACGTCATCGACGGCGGACGCAGCAACGGTCCTATCGTCACCGGAAGGGATGACGTCACCGTCTATGCGGGGTGGCGCACCTCCGCCGTCTACCTCGGCTCGGGTAACGACACTGTTTACGCGAGCCCGTTCGGCACGACCGTCTATGGCGGCGGCGGCACGGATTACATGGTCGGGAGCAGCGGCAACGATACTTTCGTCGGCGGCTACGGCGTTTCGATCATGCAGGGAGCCGGCGGCAACGATACGCTGGTCGCTACCAAGGGCAAGGCCGCGATGTTCGGCGGCTGGGGCAACGATGTCCTGACTGGCGGCGGCGCCAACGACTTCTTTGCCGGCGGTTCGGGCAGCGATGTCATCAGCACAGGAGCTACGCAGAGCGTCGTCGCCCTCAATGCCGGGGGCGGCCGCGATACGATCCTGGCCAGCCCCGGCGGCGCAAACACCCTTTCGCTGGGCTGGGGCATCGACTTTAGGAATCTTTCCTTCAGCAAGAGCGGCAACGATCTCGTGCTGAACACCGGTTGGCGCGATAGCGTCACGTTCAAGGATTGGTACGCGAGCACTGCCAACCGCGACTTCGTGACCCTGCAAGTCATCGAGGAGGCGAACTGGAGCTACAACAGGCGGTCGTCGGATGCGCTGCGCAATCAGAAGGTCGAGCAATTCGACTTCGGCAAGCTGGTGGATCAGTTCGACGCGGCGCGCAGCGCGAACCCGAAGCTGGGCAGTTGGGGCCTGATGAACGGGCTGCTCGATGCGCATCTATCGGGCAGCGACAGCGCCGCGATCGGCGGCGACCTGGCCTATCAGTTCGGCACCCGCGGCAGCCTCTCCGGCATGGACCTCGGCGCGGTGCAGGCGGCGCTGACCGATCCGCAGTTCGGCAAAGCGCCGCAGGCGGTGCATGCGTGGAATACCGTCAACCAGTCCTGCAAGACCTTGTGATGACCCATTGAAACCGGCGGGCGGGCCGCGCCGCGCGGCTCTCCCGCCATCTTCCGGAAGCGAATACGAATGGCAAACCAAGACGACAATCCGACCGGCAATGCGCCGGTCGACCTGAAGGCCGACGCGGTGGAGATGGCCAAGCACGGCCTCGAGGAAGCACGCCACGCTCTGGCGAAGCTGCCCATACTGGGACCCGCGCTGTGGCTCTATGCCCGCGATGCGACCCGCAAGTACACGTTTCTCGGCGACATCGACTGGCTGGTATTGCCGCCGGTCATTCTCGACCAGTGTCGCCTGTATACGAAGAACGGCATTCCCTTCGCCTTCTTCACCTGGGCACGCGTGAACGACGCGATCGATGCACGCCTGCGCTCGGGAATCGGCAAGCTGGCGCCTCACGAATGGAATTCGGGCAAGCACGTCTGGCTCATCGATCTGGTCGCCCCGTTCGGACAGGCCGACGAGATGATCAAGGAACTGCTGCAGTCGACCTTGCAGGGCGAGACGGTGCAGGCCCTGCTGCCGGATCCGCAGCAAGGCGGAAAGTTGGTGGTGCGGACCTGGCAGACCGAAGCGCCCGCCGCACGCCACTGATCGGTTCCCTGCCGTGAACGACAAGACATCCGTTCTTTCACCGGAGGCGCGCGACTTCGCGCCGGGCCTGCTGGCGATCCAGGAAAGCCCGCCCGCGAAGCTGCCGCGCACGGTGATGTACGTGGTCGCCGCGCTTTTCGTTCTGCTGCTGCTGTGGGCCTGCTTCGGCAAGCTCGACATCATCGCCAGCGCCGAAGGACGGCTGGTGCCGCAGACCTACGTGAAGATCGTCCAGCCCTCGGACGCGGGCATCGTCAAGGAGATCCTTGTCCGGGAAGGGGAGGTGGTGCAGGCCGGCCAAGCCCTGCTGCGCATGGACATGCAGGTGGCGCTCGCCGATCAGCGCACGCTGGAGGGCGAACTTGCGCTGCGCAAGCTGCAGCTTCGGCGCATCGACGCCGAACTCGCCGGCCGTGCCATGGGGCCGCGAGAGGACATTCCTGCAGATCTCTACGACAAGGTCGCCGCGCAGCATCGCGATCATCGCCAGGCCTACGAGGACGCGCTGGCGCAGGCGCGGGAAGCGTTGCGCAAGGCTCAGCGTGATTACGAGGCCGGCCAGGAGATGCTGGCGAAACTGAAGGAGGTGACGCCGATCCTCAAGACGCAAGCCGAAGCCTACGCGGGCATGGGCGAGGAAGGCTACGTTCCCCAGGTGATGGTGCGGGACAAGCAGCGCGACTACATTGAGAAGGCGCGGGACTTGCGCGCGCAGCAGGAGACGGTGGCGAGCCTAGCCGCCGCCGTCGCGCAGGCCGGCAAGCAGTTGAACCAGGTGAGTTCCAGGTACCGCAGCGACCTGCAGAACGAGCGCATCGAGGCGGAAAGCCAGTATCGCAAGCTGGAACAGGAGACGCTCAAGCAGGAACACAAGGTTGGCCTGCTCGAACTCAAGGCGCCCCAGGCGGGCATCGTGAAGGATCTCGCCACGCATACGATCGGCACGGTGGTGTCGCCCGGTACGGTTCTCGTGTCGCTCGTGCCCGAGATGGAGCCGTTGCAGGCGGAGGTGCTGATCAAGAACGACGACGTCGGCTTCGTCTATCCCGGACAGAGAGTGAAGGTCAAGCTGGTACCGTACCCGTTCGAGAAGTACGGCATGATCGACGGCGAGGTGGTCCATATCGGTCCCGATGCGAGCGATGCCGACACGCAGTCGAAGGAGGCCGGCAAGGACAAGCCGCAGGCGCCTAGTCTGGGCTACAAGGCACTGGTAGCGCTCAAGAGCCAGACGCTCGAAGCGCAGGGCGAGACGTTCAAGCTGGTGGCCGGCATGCAGGTGATGGCCGAGATCGCGCAGGGCCGGCGCACCGTCATGGAATACTTGTTGTCCCCCGTGCGCAAGACGCTGTACGACAGCGGACGCGAGCGGTAATGCGCCGCTTCGCCCTGGGACTGCTTCTCGCCTGCCGTGCGGCAAGCAGTGCCGACCTCATGGAGGTGTACAACCTGGCTCTCGCCAACGACCCGACCTTCGAGGCGGCACGCCATACGCTCGAGGCAGCGCGCCAGAAACTGCCGCAGGCGCGCGCCGGCCTGCTGCCGACCATCAACCTGACCGGCAACGACGGCAAGACCCGTGCGAATGCGACCTTCACCGGCATACCCGAAGCGGCGCGCGACATCCAGGCATGGACCTGGACGGTCCAGCTGACGCAGCCGCTGATCCGGCTGCAGAACGTCTTCGCCTACACCGAATCCGAATCGCTCGTGCTGCAGGCAGAAGCGCAGTTCGCGCAGGCGGAGCAGGACCTGATCATCAAGGCGGCGCAGGCCTACTTCGACGTCCTGGTGGCAGAGGAGGCGGTGACGGCGGCCGACGCACAGGTGAAGGCGATGCAGGAGCAGTGGAAGCAGGCGAAGCGCGGCTACGAGATGGGCATTGCCGCCATCACCGATGCCCACGAGGCGAAGTCGAAGGCCGAACTCGCGCGCTCGCAGCACGTAGCCGCGCTGAACGACCTGGAGACGAAGCGCTCCGAGTTGGAAAGACTGGTCGGCGAGGTGCCGTCGCGGCTTGCGGCGCTGCGACCCTTATCCACGACGGTGCGCCCGCAGCCGGACGATGCTCTGGCTTGGGCGGCACAGGCGAAGGAAAACAACGCGGCAGTGCGTGCACAGAAGGCAGCGTTCGAAACTGCCGATGCCGAGGTCAGTCGAAACCGCGCCGAGCATTTGCCTACACTCGATTGGACCGCCTCGCACGGCTCGAATTTCTCTTCGGGAAGTTTGACGACTCCATCGGATTACACGTCACGCGTTCGATCCACGCAAACCGGAGTCCAGCTGACCATCCCGATTTTTTCCGGCGGAGCGAGCAGCGCTCGCGTGGCCGAAGCGATAGCCAATCGTGACAAAGCGCGCGCCCAGTTGGAAGAGGCCCGCTGCAAGGCAGGCGCCGACGCGCGCCAGGCCTATGCTGCCGTCGTCAACAGCCTCTCGCAGATAGAGGCGCTGAGCGCAGCCGTCGAATCGGGGGCGAGCGCCGTCAAGGGAAACCGGATCGGCTACAAGATGGGCATTCGCATCAACAGCGATGTGCTGTCCGCCGAACAGCAGCTTTACGCAACGGAGCGGGATCTTGCCAAGGCGCGCTACGAGGCACTATTGCAGGGGCTGAAACTGAAAGCCGCTGCGGGGATATTGGCAGAGTCGGATCTGGCTACGATAAACGTGCAATTGGCCGAACGTTCCACGACTTCCGCGCGGGAAGAGCGCTTGGCGCGCCGCTGATCTCTCTGCGGCTACAGTCGCGAATACAACTCCACGTACTGCCGCGCCGGTGCGCCCCACGAGAAGTCGGAGCTGAGGACCGAGCATGGGGCGCGATTATAGCGGCCGGCTCTCATGCATAATCAGCGCGGCAGCGAACATGGCAAGGGGAGCTTGTATGGACACGAGGGTATCGGCACGTTCGCGATCGTTCCTGCCGTCGGTCAGATCGACCGTCGTGGCTCTGGCGACGATCGTCCTGGTCGCCGGCATCGCGAAGGCGCGGGCGGAGGAAGGCCTGACTTATCTGGAAGCCGCAGGGCGCTACGGCGATCTCGCGCGCCAGATCGAGGCGCGCCTCGCCCGCGGCGAGCCGCCGACGACCACTCTGGTCGGGCCGCTGTGCCTGGCATACGGCCAGCTCAAGCGCTTCGACAAGCTGTTCGACTGTGCGGCCAGGCTCGATGCGCTGATCGCCGCAGGCGATCATGTCATGAAGGGCGACTACATCGTCGCCTCCTCCGTCCAGGCCGACCCGTTTCCCGCCATGCTGCGCGCCGAAGCCTACATGGACCTCGGCGACTACGCGCGCGCCATCGCGGAAGGCGAACGGGCGCTCGCCAAGGTTCCCGAGGACGACATGTTTTCCGGTTCCACCTGGCCGCCGAAGAAGTTCCGCCTGGTCATCCTGCCCAACCTCGCCATCGCCGCCGCGATCGGCGGCGACAAGGACCAGGCCAGAAAGTACCTGGCGGCGCTCGAAGACGTGGAGATCGGATTCGTCGGCAGCGCCTTCACCAAGCCGCTCAAGGAGAACGGCCTGGCGCGCGTCTACCTCGCTCTGGGCGAATACGAGAAGGCGGCGGAGCATCTCGGCAGCCGCGGACTGATCGGCTTCGTGACGGCCTTGGCCGACGCCACCAACCCCTTCGCCTATCGCGGCGACAGCCTGGCGACGCTGAGCGAATTGCCGCGCCAGTTCATGCTCGCCAAGGCCGACCTCGAACTCGGCCGGCTCGACGAAGCGCGCCAGACCTTCGACGCCATGTTCGCCAACAAGCGGCTGCCCGACCTCGGCGACATCTATTGGGTCGCGCTGTCGGAGCGCGCCCGCCTCGAAATGCTCGAGAAGCATCCCGACGACGCCATCGCCGACCTCAAGCGCGCGATCGAAGTGGTCGAGACGCAGCGCGCCTCGATCCACACCGAAGCCAGCAAGATCGGCTTCATCGGCGACAAGCAGGCCGTCTACGGCAGGCTGGTGGCGGCGCTGATCGCGCAGGGAAAGGCAGCGGAGGCCTTCGAATACGTCGAGCGTTCGAAGTCGCGCGCCCTCGTCGACATGCTTGCCGCGCGCAAGGAGGACTTCGCGGTGCACGGCGCCGATGCGGGGAAGACCCGGCAAGTCCTGGCGCAGCTCGACGCCGCGGACCTGGCCGGACATGCGCCCGGCCAGGGCCCCGCGACGGACGACGGCGCCGCGAGCGGGGTGCGCAACCTCGGGCTGGCGCGCACCGAGGTGCAAGCCGCCGCGCCGGAACTGGCGACGCTGGTGACCGTCAGCGCCGTGCCGTCCGACGAGCTCAAGGGGCTGGTCGGAGCCGACGAAACCCTGATCGAATACTACGGCCAGGACAGCGACCTCTATGCCTTCGTGCTCGACCGCGCCAAGCTGCAGGTCGTGAAGCTCGATGCCGCCGGCCTGGAGCAGCGCGTGCGGGACCTGCGTGCGGCGATCGAGCAAGTCGGCAGCGACGCCTGGCGGGCGCCGGCGCAGGCGCTCTACGCGCAGCTCTGGCAGCCGCTCGCGGCGCAGATCGCGACCGGCAAGGCGATCGTCGTGCCGCACGGCGCGCTGCACTATCTGCCATTCGCGGCGCTGGTGGCGCCCGACGGCAGCTTCCTCGCCGACCGCTACACGCTGCGCTTCCTTCCCAGCGCTTCGGTGCTGAAGTTCCTGCGGCCCGCTTCGCCCGCAGGCCAGGCGCCGCTGCTGGCGCTGGGCGATCCCGATCTCGGCGATCCCCGCTACGATCTGCGCTTCGCCGAGGAAGAGGCGCGCACCGTGGCGGGCGTGTTCCCCGGTTCGCGCCTGCTGGTGCGCGGCGAAGCGTCGAAAGGCAACTTCCGGAAGGCCGAAGGCGCCTTCGCGCGCATCCACTTCGCCACGCACGGCGAGTTCAACGCCGACCAGCCGCTCGCCTCGGGCCTGCACCTGGCCGGCGGTGTCGGCGGCGACAGCATGCTGACGGTGGGCGAGCTCTATTCGATGAACCTGAACGCCGATCTCGTCACCCTGTCGGCCTGCGAGACCGGACTCGGCAAGGTGGCCAGCGGCGACGACGTCGTCGGCCTGACGCGCGGCTTCCTCTATGCGGGCGCCCGCTCGATCGTGGCCAGCCTCTGGAGCGTCGACGACAAGGCGACGGCGCAGCTGATGGAGAGCTTCTACCGCAACCTCTCGAGCATGAGCAAGGAAGAGGCGCTGCGCCAGGCCCAGCTCGCGACGCGCCAGAGCTTCGGCCCGCCGTTCTATTGGGCGGCGTTCCAGCTCACCGGAAGAGGCGACTAAAGGGAGCCGCTTCGACGCGCGCCGCCGGTCAGGCGGCGAGCAGGGCCGAGTAGAGCTCCACGTAGCGCAGCGCCGGCGCGTCCCACGAAAAGTCGCGCGCCATGCCGTTGCGCTGCAGGCGCTGCCAGAGCTGCTGGTCCTTCCAGGCGTTCGCGGCGCGCCGGATCGCGGCGAAGAGGTCGGCGGCGGTCGGCTCGTCGAACACGAAGCCGTTGCCGCGCTTCGCGTCGGCGGCGTCGATCACCGTGTCGGCGAGGCCGCCGGTGGCGCGCACGATCGGCGGCGTGCCGTAGCGCAGGCTGTACATCTGGTTGAGGCCGCAGGGTTCGAAGCGCGAGGGCATGACGAAGGCGTCGACGCCGGCTTCGATGTGATGCGCCTGCACCTCGTCGAAGCCGACGGTGACCGCGCAGCGGCCTGGATGCGCGTGCGCGAGCAGGCGGAACGCGTCTTCCAGCTCACGTTCGCCGGTGCCCAGCACGATCAGCTGCGCCGGCAGCGCGAGCACCTTGGCGGCGATTGCGGCGAGCAGGTCGACGCCTTTCTGGTGCGTCAAGCGGCTGACGACGCCGAACAGCGGCAGGCCGGCCTCGTCCTCGAGCCCCGTCAGCCGCTGCAGGGCGGTCTTGTTGGCGGCCCTGGCCTCGAGACGGTCGGCGCCGTAGCGCGTGAACGGCTTGCGCAGCATGGCGTCGGTTTCCGGGTCCCACTGGGCGGTGTCGATGCCGTTGAGGATGCCGGTGAGCACTTCGGCGCGATGGCGCAGCAGGCCGCCCATGCCCATGCCTTCCTCGTCGGTCTGGATCTCGCGCGCGTAGGTCGGGCTCACCGTGGTGATGGCGTCGGCGAACTGCAGGCCCGCCTTGAGCAGCGAGAGCCGGCCGTAGTATTCGACGCCGCCCGGATGCCAGGCGTTGTCGGGCAGCCCGAGCTCGAACAGCGAGGCGTAGTCGAACAATCCCTGGAAGGCGAGGTTGTGCACGGTGACCAGCGACTTGGCGGCGTTGCCGGGCAGATAGTGCATGTAGGCGGGCGCGAGGCTGGTCTGCCAGTCGTTGCAGTGGACGATCTGGGGCCGCCAGGCCAGCGTGGTCGAGTGCGAGCCGAGCCAGGCGGCGACGCGCGCGAGCAGCCCGAAGCGCAGGTGATTGTCGAGCCAGTCGTGGCCGTCGGCGTTCAGGTAGGGATTGCCGGTGCGGTCGTAGTAGGGCGGATAGTCGAGCAGCAGCAGCGTGCCGCCGTCGGGGACATGCGCCTGCAGCAGCACCGGCGACGGCAGCAGCCCGCCGAGCCAGTGCGGCCGCGCGACTTCCTTGGCGTGCGGGAAGGCGGCCTTGAGGGCAGGATAGGCGGGCACCAGCACGCGGACGTCCAGGCCCTGCTGCCGCAGCGCGGCAGGCAGCGCGCCGGCGACATCGCCGAGACCGCCGGTCTTCACCCAGGGGGCGATCTCCGATGCCGCGAATAGAACCTTCATTCTTTGCAGTAGGCGATGAGCCCCGCGGTGGAGCCGTCGAGATCGGCGGCGGAAGCCTTGCCGGCCATGATCGGCAGCAGGCGGTTGGCGAGCTGCTTGCCGTATTCGACGCCCCACTGGTCGAACGGATTGATGTTCCAGATGCAGCTCTCGACGAACACCTTGTGCTCGTAGAGCGCGACCAGCGCGCCGAAATTGTGCGGATCGAGGCGCGGCAGCAGCAGCGTCGTCGACGGCTGGTTGCCGGGGAACGTCTTGTACGGCGCGAGGCAGGCGATCACCGATTCCGGAATGTGCGCCGCCTGCATCTCCGCGCGCACCTCGTCGATCGTCTTGCCGCGCATCAGCGCCTCGGACTGCGCGAAGCAGTTGGCCAGCAGCTTCTCGTGATGGCCGGGCAGCGGGAAGTCCGCCTCGCGCATGGCGATGAACTCGCAGGGCAGCAGCCGTCCGCCCTGGTGGATCAGCTGGTAGAAGGCATGCTGCCCGTTGGTGCCGGCCTCGCCCCACAGCACCGGCGCGACCGCGCATTGCAGGGGCCGCCCCTTGCGGTCGACCGGCTTGCCGTTCGATTCCATCTCGAGCTGCTGCAAATAGCGCGGCAGCAGCGCCAGCGACTGGCTGTAGGGCAGCAACGCGCGCGTCTCGGCGCCGAGGAAGTCGACGTTCCAGATCTCGAGCAGCGCCAGCAGGCCGGGCAGGTTCTCCGCCGGCGGCGAGTCGAAGAAGTGCTGGTCCATCGCATGGGCCCCGGCGAGCAGCTCGCGGAAATTCCTGAAGCCGATCGCCAGCGCCAGCGGCAGGCCGATCGCCGACCACAGCGAGAAACGGCCGCCGACCCAGTCCCAGAACTCGAAGACGTTCTCCGCGTCGATGCCGAAGCGCGCGACCTCGGTGAGGTTGGTCGACACGGCGACGAAGTGGCGCGCCACCGCGGCGGCGCCGAGCTCGGCGACGAGCCAGTCGCGCGCCGACTGCGCGTTCTGCATGGTCTCCTGCGTGGTGAAGGTCGTGCTGGCGATGACGAACAGCGTGGTGCGCGGCTGGAGATCGGCGAGCACCGTGGCGAGATCGGCGCCGTCGAGGTTGGCGACGTAATGCACGCGCACGCCGGGATGGCGGTGCGCCGCCAGCGCCTGCGTCGCCATGCGCGGGCCGAGATCGGAGCCGCCGATGCCGATGTTGACGATGTCGCCGATCGGCTCGCCGGTGGCGCCGCGCCAGTGGCAGCCGTGGATCGACTCGACGAAGCGCTCCATCTTGTCGAGCACCGCGCGCACGCCGGGCATGACGTCGCGGCCGCCGTGCATGAACGTACCCTTGCCGTGGCGCAGGGCGATGTGCAGCGCGGCGCGGCCTTCGGTATGGTTGATCTTGTCGCCGTCGCGCATGCGCGCGATCCAGGTCGATACGTCGGCCGCTTTCCATAGCGCGTAGAGCAGCGGCATGGTGTCGCGCGCCACGCGCTGCTTCGAATAGTCGAGCAGCCAGTCGTTCCACGCCACGGAGAGGTGCTGGAAGCGCTGCGGGTCGGCGGCGAAGCGCTCGCGCAGGTGCGGCTGCGGCGCTCGCGCATGCGCGGCGAGCGCCTGCCAGGCCATGGATTCGACGGCTACAACCACAGCATCATCCCCATTTCGAACGGATGCGTCAGGAGCTCGTGGCTCGGATAGGCGCGGATGCGGTATTCGATCTTGCCGCACACTTCCGGCGTCAGCTCGAGCACGAAGAGGCTTTCGCCGTCGCCGGCCGGGCCCTTGTACTCGAGGTGGAAGCGGCGCGGCGGGCGCGAGTTGATGTTGGCGTTGGGGCGGCCGAACAGCAGTTCCACCGTAATGTCGCCCGGCGTCAGGCCGTCGAGCTTCACCGCGACCTCGAAGACGATCTTCTCGCCGAAGGGGATGCGCCGCTGCGGCGTGTCGACGCGCCGCAGCGACATCTTGGGCCAGGCGCCGCGTACCTTGGTTTTCCACGCCGCCAGGGCGCGCGAGCCGCCGTAATTGCCGGCGCTGTGGCGATGCCACTGCCGCGCCGCGGGCGCGTAGAACTTGCCGATGTACTCGCCGAGCATGCGCGCCGAGTTGAAGCGCGGCGTGATGCTGGCGATCGACTGCTTGGCCATCTTGACCCAGCCCGGCGAGTAGCCCATCGGGCCGCGCGCGTAGTAGAGCGGGATCACCTTGTCCTGCAGGATTTCGTAGAGCGCGCGCGCCTCTTCCTGGTCGCGGCGCGGATCGTCGATCGCGCCGGAGGTGTTGACCGGCTGGATGCCCCAGCCGTTCTCGCGCGCCTTGATCTCGTCGCAGGCCTCGCCCCACCAGCCGTCGAGCACGGAGAGGTTGATGACGCCGTTGATGGCGGCCTTCATGCCCGAAGTGCCGGAGGCCTCGAGCGGATAGATCGGATTGTTGAGCCAGACGTCGACGCCGGCGACCAGGCGCCGCGCGACGTGCAGGTCGTAGCCTTCGAGCAGCAGGATGCGGCCGACGAACTCCGGCATGGCGGCGACCTCGGCGATGCGCCGGATCATGTCCTGGCCCGGGCGATCGGCCGGATGCGCCTTGCCGGCGAAGACGAAGACCACCGGCCGGTTCTCGTCGCCGATGATCTCGCGCAGCCAGGCGAGGTCCTGGAACAGCAGCGCGGCGCGCTTGTAGGTGGCGAAGCGGCGCGCGAAGCCGATGGTCAGGATGTTGGGGTTCTCGGGATCGGCGAAGCGCAGGATGCGGTCCAGGTGCGCCTGCGATCCCTGGTTGCGGTTGTGCTGGTGGCCGAGGCGGTTCCTCAGCAGGTGCAGCATCTGCGCCTTGATCGACTGCCGCACGCTCCAGAACAGGTGGTCGGGGATGGCGTGGACGCCGTCCCAGCACTGCTGGTCGGTCAGGCGCTGGCTCCAGCCGGCGCCGAGATGGCGGTCGAAGGTCTCGTACCAGAGGTCGGACAGGAAGGTCGGCACGTGCACGCCGTTGGTCACGTAGTCGACCGGGTTCTCGGCGGGCTCGACCTGCGGCCACAGGTAGGCGCAGACCTGCGACGAGACTTCGCCGTGGATGCGCGAGACGCCGTTCTGGTGGCGCGAGCCGCGCACCGCCAGCGCCGTCATGTTGAACTCGGGCGAATCGGGCGAGCGTCCCATCTCGAGCAGCGCGCCGATGTCGCAGCCCATTTCGCCGCAGCAGCTCTCGAAGTAGCGGCGGATCATGTCCTCGCTGAAATGGTCGTGGCCGGCGGGCACCACGGTGTGCGTGGTGAACACGGTGTTGGCGGCGACGGCCTCGTAGGCGGTGGCGAATTCGAGCCCGCCCTTCACCATCTCGCGGATGCGCTCGAGGATCAGGAAGGCGGCATGGCCTTCGTTGATGTGCCAGACGGTCGGCTGGATGCCCATCTCCGCGAGCGCGCGCACGCCGCCCATCCCCAGGACGATCTCCTGCTCGATGCGCGTGGTGCGGTCGCCGCCATAGAGGCGGTGGGCGATGTCGCGGTCGTGCGGGCTGTTCTCCTCGATGTCGGTGTCGAGCAGGTAGATCGAGACGTGGCCGACGCGCGTCTTCCACACCTTGGCCCAGGTGGTGCGGCCGGGCAGCGGCACCGCGATCCGCAGTTCCGCGCCCTTCTCGGTGAGCACCGGCGTGATCGGCATGTCGTCGAAATCGGTGTCGCGATATTCGGCGTGCTGCTGGCCGTCGCCGTCGATGGTCTGCAGGAAGTAGCCCTGGCGGTAGAGCAGGCCGACGCCGACGAAGGGCAGGTTGAGGTCGGAAGCCGTCTTGCAGTGGTCGCCGGCGAGGATGCCGAGGCCGCCCGAATAGATCGGCAGGCTCTCGTGGAAGCCGAACTCGGCGCAGAAGTAGGCGACCAGCTCGCCTTCGCCGAGATGCGGCCCGTGCTCGCGCGCCGGCGCCGTGTGGTAGGTGTCGTAGGCGGACAGCACGCGCGCCAGCGCGCCGAGGAACACCGGGTCTTCCGCGGCTTCGTCGAGGCGGTGCTGGTCGACGCGCTTGAGGGCGGCCTTGGGGCTGTGGTCCGCCGCGCCCCAGAGCTTGGCGCCGAGGCGCACGAACAGCGCGCGCGTCGGACGGTCCCAGCTGTACCAGAGGTTGTTGGCGAGCTCGTCGAGGCGGGCGAGCCGGGACGGAAGCTTCGGATTGACTTCGAGCTGGTAGCGGGTGCCGGCCATGGCGGTTTATTCGTTCCTGTTAGCGCGGTGCTGGCTGATTCTACGCTGCCGATCGGCTCCGGACGTCGAGCGTGACGGCGAGTTCGGCGTCGCCGTCCACGGCCCACGACAGCAGGATCTCGGCGGCCTGCATGATCTTTTCGAAGCCCGCCTCGGACTGCGAGACGGTATGGTGGGGCCGCGCCGTCAGGGGCAGCGGCGGATTCACGCCGAGCGTCAGCGCGCCGCCGAGCACGCCGTCCTCGAGCGTCAGGCGCGCCGCCTCGGGCAGCTCGAGCAGCTGGCCGAAGCCGCAGGGCACGCTGCCGTCGGCGAGCACGTAGCGGCCGGCGTAGCCGTCGCAGCTGGGCATCGCCAGGTTGACGCGGATCTCGACGCGGCCGCGCAGGTTGCGGGCGCGATAGCGCGCGGTCAGCGTCGAGCCTTCGAGCGCATAGGACTTTTCGAGGCGGCCCTCGCCGAGCTCGGCCGCGAAAGTCGCGGTCGCGGTTTCCGCGTAGTTGTTGACCGGGCGCCAGGAGGCGTCGCCGCCGAACCAGCAGTCCTCGAACATGCCGCGCGGCCGCGTGTCGGCTTCCAGGTCGGACGCCTCGATGCGATGGCGGAAGGCGACGCGGTCGTGCGCCGAGGCGATGCCGCCGCCGTCGCCGCGGTCGGCGTGCTGCGCGCGCGCGGCGAGCAGCTTGTCGTGGTAGCCCTCCTCGTAGTGGCGCAGCGTGTCGCCGAAGTTGTGGGCCAGCCCGTAGTGCGAAAGCTCGACGACGCAGGCGTCGCCGTCGTCCTGGATCACCGCTTGCAGCGGCCCGTCGCGCAGGAAGACCTCGACGTGGCCGTCATGGTCGACGTCGCCCTGCTCGTGCGCGGGGCGCTTTGCTACGCGGTCGAGCGACGCCTCGAGCGCCAGCAGGTTGTTCCACACCGCGCGCCGCAGGTGCGGCAGGTAGAGGCCGCCGAACAGGCCGTGCCAGTAGGCGTCGTTGGCCTGCGCGCGATGCAGCTGCTCCTGCATGTCGGCGGTGCGCTGCGCGGCCGGCAGGGCGGCGAGGCGCGCCGATACTTCGAGCATGCGCTTGTGCATCCAGTTCGATTCCGGATAGCGCATGAAGAAGTTGCGCCAGATGCCGCCGCGCAGGAAGGGCTTGCGCGCCTCGTAGCGGCCGCCGTGCTTCTCCTGCTCCACCAGGCCGCGGTAGGTGCGCGCCGCATGCGCCGGCAGCGTCCATTCGTTCATCTCGATGTAGGAGGTGGTCGGCAGATAGACGATGCCGCGCGTCCGGTTGGCGCTGCGGAACTCGCCGTAATGGCCGGTGCGGATCAGCTTCGAGGCCAGCACGCCCTCGACGAAGCGCTGCAGCCAGCCCTGCACGTAGACCCAGTCGTAGGTTTCCGGCCAGATGCCGAACTTCTCGATGTCGTCGAAGTAGATCGCCGCGCGATGGCCGACGCGCGCCTGGTGCTCGAGCCAGGCGACGACCTCGTGCGCCGGCGAGAACGGGAAGCGGTAGCGCGCCTGCTCGGAGATCGGGAACAGGTCGAGCGTGCGGCCGTCCTCTTCGGTGGTGAAGAAGCCGTCGAGCTTCTCGGCCGGCTCGCCGGCGCAGAGGAAGTGATAGTCGTCGACGGCGACGTACTCGATGCCGGTGTCGGCGAGCGAGGCGACGACGGCGGATTCCCAGACGCGCTCGGTCAGCCAGGCGCCGCGCGGCCGTACGCCGTAGCGCCGCTCGATCTTGTCCGACAGCGCGTCGATCTGCGTCACGCGGTCGCGGTGCGGGATCGCGGCGAGCACCGGCTCGCAGTCGCCCGAGCCGAACCACTCGACCTGGCCGCGCCGCGTCATGGCGGCCAGCCGCGCCATGTCCTGCGGCCAGCGCCGCTCGAGCTCGTCGAGCAGCCAGCCGGAGAAATGCACGCTGAAGCGAAAGTCCGGATAGTTCTCCAGCGTCTGCACGAACATGCGGTAGCAGCGCAGGTGGGCGTCCGCTATGACCTCGGGGAAGTTGCCGACCGGCTGGTGGGCATGCACGCCGAAGAGCAGGATGATGGGCTGGGTCATGAAGGATCCGTCCAAGTCATTCGGTGGCGCGCCGCATCGTGCCGTCGCCGGTCGCGGCGGCGCTGCCGGCGGAAATCGGCATGTCGAGCTCCGCCGGCGGCGTGAGCTTGAGCAGGCGGTAGAGGTTCGCGAGATTGTGGCGGTAGAGCTTATCGAAGCTCGCCACGGCGGGCGCAGGGTTGTAGTCGCCGAACCACCAGAACCAGTCGGAGCTTTCGCAGACGGCAAGCTGCGCCTGAGCGGCCGCGATCTCGTCCGCGGCGAGCCGGCCGCTCGCCAGCACCATGTCGTAGCTGCGCTTCGCCTCGCACAGCAAGTCCCAGGCGCGATTCTTGTCGGCGTCGCCGATCCAGGTCGACAGCGTGCCGTAGACCCAGCTGCCGGCGACCAGCCGCGGCAGCGTCGCGGACGCCGGCGGCTTCTCGCGGCCGACGATCTCGGCGTAGGTCGTGGTGCGGATCGACGGATGCTCCTCGAGCAGCGAATAGAGGTCGTCGAAGAAGTAGTAGGCGTTGTAGGGATAGTGCTCCCAGGCGTTCTCGCCGTCGAGCACGATGCCGACGATCGGCGTCTCGCCCGGCTGCGACTGCGACAGGATCAGCTCGAGCTGGCCGACGAAGTGGCGCGCGGCGTCGCGGCCGTGCCACTTCGCGTACTCGAAGCCGAGCATGTCGGACAGCCGCTCGTCGCGGAAGAACAGCGTCAGGCCCGGCGCCTCGGCCAGCTGCCAGGGGCAGTAGGCGGCCCGCTCGGTCGGGATCTGCGCGCTCTGCAGGCTGTTCTTCAGCACGCCTTCGCCGCTCGCCAGCCAGCGGTTGCCGCGCTGGGCGAAGAGGGCGGCCAGCGCCGTCGACACCGCGCCCTCGGCCGGCCACATGCCGGTGGGCGGCGCGCCGAAGCGCTGCGCATGGCTGCTCTTGGCGTTCTCGATGTGCGCGTCGAGGCGCGAGCGTCCGCCCGGATAGCCGGCGGCGCGCGGCAGCGGCGCATCCGGCTGGCTCTCCAGGGCGACGCTGAAATCGAGCAGCAGCGGGCCGAGCGGATGGGTGTGCGGGGTGGCGGAGAGTTCGACCTGGCCGCGCTCCTGCAGCGCGCGATAGCGCGGCACGATGCTCTTCAGCGTCGCGCCGACCCACGCCATCAGCTGCCGGCGATCGTCGGGCGAGTAGCCTTGCCCCTTGGTCATCAGGTTGGCGAGCAGCGGCTGGCGGCGCCGTTCCGTCTCGCCGGACCAGGCGAGGAAGTACCAGGTGACGAGATCGGCGAAGTAGGCGCCGGACAGGTAGGCGAGCGCGCCTTCGCCTTCCTTGGCGATCTGTCCGTGCAGCTTGTGCAGCCGCAGGTAGTGCGGGAAGGGCGCCAGCATCGTCGTGTGGTTGCTGCGGAAGCAGGTGTCGAGCAGCAGGCGGCGATCGGCGAGGGCGAGGCGGTCGAGGTCCGGCTGCACCAGCAGGCGCAGCAGCGGATCGCGAAACGACCCGCCGTCGATCTGCGCGCAGTAGTCGTCGATCTGGTCGAGCAGCACCGGCACGAAGTTCACCACGGCGCGGATCTTCGGATGGCGCTCGAGGTGGTCCGCCATGTCGCAGTAGTCCTTCAGCGCGTGCAGCATCACCCACGGCAGCGCGAACTCTCCGGTGATGCGGTCGCGGTAGTCCGGCTGGTGCATGTGCCAGAGGAAAACGAGATCGAGGCGGCGCGTATTCGGCATGATGTGGCTCAGCGGATGTGATGCACCTGTTGGCCGAGCATTTCGGGCGTCACCAGCGTCACGCCGCCCTCGGAGACGTAGAAGCGCTTGCAGTCCTCCTCGGGATCGAAGCCGATCTCCATGCCCGGCGGGATGCGGCAGTACTTGTCGAGCACCACGCGCCGCAGCTTGGCGTGGCGGCCGATGTCGCAGCGCGGCAGCACCACCGAATCCTCGACCACGGCGTGGCTATGCACGATGACGCGCGAGAACAGCAGCGAGCGGCGCACCGAGCCGCCGCTGATGACGTTGCCGCCCGAGACCATCGAGTCGATCGCCTGGCCGCGGCGGTCGTCGTCGTCGAACACGAACTTCGCCGGCGGCAGCTGCTCCTGGTAGGTCCAGATCGGCCACTCCTCGTCGTAGAGGTTGAGCTCCGGCGTCACCTTGGTGAGCTCCATGTTGGCTTCCCAGTAGGCGTCGATGGTGCCGACGTCGCGCCAGTACGGCAGGCCGGAATCGCCGTTCATGCCGACGCAGCTCTCGCCGAAGTTGTGGGCGTAGGCGCGGTAGTTCTTGACGGCGTGCGGCACCACGTCCTTGCCGAAGTCGTGGTCCGACTTGGCGTTGTCCCGGTCGCGGCACAGCTCGTCGAACAGGAAGTTGGCGTTGAAGATGTAGACGCCCATGCTGGCGAGCGAGCGGTCGGGCAGGCCGGGAATCGTCGGCGGCTCCTTGGGCTTCTCGACGAAATCGACGATGCGCCGCGACTCGTCGACCTTCATCACGCCGAAGGCGGTGGCGTCCTGGCGCGGCACGTCGAGGCAGGCGATGGTGACGTCGGCCTGCGTCTGCACGTGCTGCGCCAGCATGCGGCCGTAGTCCATCTTGTACACGTGATCGCCGGACAGCACCAGCACGTAGCGCGGCTTGTGGCGGCGGATGACGTCGAGGTTCTGGAAGACTGCGTCGGCGGTGCCGAGATACCAGTCCTCGACGACCTGCTGCTGCGCCGGCAGCAACTCGATGAATTCGGCGAAGCGACCGTCGAGGAAGCTCCAGCCGCGCTGCAGGTGATGGATCAGGCTCTGCGCCTTGTATTGGGTGGCCACGCCGATGCGGCGGATGCCGGAGTTCACGCAGTTGGAAAGCGTGAAGTCTATGATGCGGAACTTGCCGCCGAAGGGAACCGCCGGCTTCGAACGCCAATCCGTCAGCTGCATCAGCCGGCTGACGCGCCCGCCGGCGAGCACGATGGCGAACGTCGAACGCGTCAGATGACTGACGAAGCGGCCGTAGGTCGCGGCCGGATCGTTGAGCTGCAACTCCTGCTGCATAGGCTAGTCCTCCATCACTACAATAACGCCAAACCGCAGAAAGCGCATGTATGCAAACCGCGTCCGAGCATGACCTCTACCTCTTCGGCCAGGGCACCAATTATCAAGCCTATCGGCTTCTTGGAGGCCTTCACGACGACGAGGGCATAACCTTCCGCGTCTGGGCGCCGAACGCCGACCAGGTCGCCGTGGTGGGCGATTTCAACGGCTGGGACGGGCGCGCGAACCGCATGCATGCCCTCGGCGACTCGGGGGTCTGGGAAGTCCATGTCGCCGGCCTCGCCGCCGGAAGCCTGTACAAGTTCGAAATCCGCAATCGCGACAGCGGCCATCTGCTGATCAAGGCGGATCCCTATGCGCGCGCCGCCGAGCGGCGGCCGTCCACGGCGTCGGTGGTCGCGCCGCCGTCCGCGCACGACTGGAGCGACGGCGCGTGGATGGCGCAGCGCGCGCGCCGCGACTGGCTGCATGCGCCGATGATCGTTTACGAAGTCCACGCCGGCTCGTGGGCGCGCCACGCCGACGGAGGCTTCTACGGCTATCGCGAACTGGCCGAGCGGCTGATTCCCTACGTGGTCGACATGGGCTACACCCACATCGAGTTCATGCCCCTGATGGAGCATCCGCTCGACGAATCGTGGGGCTACCAGTGCACCGGCTACTTCGCGCCGACGAGCCGCCACGGCGGCGCCGACGACCTCAAGCACCTGATCGACCGCTGCCATGCCGCCGGCATCGGCGTCATCCTCGACTGGGTGCCGGGCCATTTCCCGCAGGACGCCTGGGCGCTGGCGAGCTTCGACGGCACCGCGCTCTACGAGCATGCCGACCCGCGCCTCGGCTATCACCCCGACTGGGGCACCTACGTGTTCAACTTCGGCCGCAACGAGGTCAGGAGCTTCCTGCTCTCCTCGGCGCACTGGTGGCTGTCCGAGTTCCACGCCGACGGCCTGCGCGTCGACGCCGTCGCCTCGATGCTCTACCTCGACTACTCGCGCAAGCCGGGCGAATGGCTGCCCAACCGCTACGGCGGACGCGAGAACCTCGAGGCGATCGGCTTCCTGCGCGAGATGAACGCCATGGTGCATCGCGATTTCGCCGGCGCGCTGACGATCGCGGAGGAGTCGACGGCCTGGCCGATGGTGTCGCGCCCCGTCTATGTCGGCGGGCTCGGCTTCTCGATGAAATGGAACATGGGCTGGATGAACGACACGCTGTCGTACATGCGCCACGATCCCGTGCACCGGCGCTTTCACCACGACCTGCTGACCTTCGGCCAGCTCTACGCCTACAGCGAGAACTTCATGCTGCCCTTCTCCCACGACGAGGTCGTGCACGGCAAGGCCTCGCTGGTCGGCAAGATGCCCGGCGACGAGTGGCAGCGCTTCGCCGGCCTGCGCCTGCTGCTCACCTACCAGGCCACGGCGCCGGGCAAGAAGCTTTCGTTCATGGGCAACGAGATCGGGCAGACCAGCGAATGGCGCAGCGACGAGGAGCTGCCCTGGCATCTGCTGCAGTGGCCGCCGCACGCCGGCGTCAAGATGCTGGTGCGCGACCTCAACCGTCTCTGCGTTGCTGTTCCCGCCTTGCACGACCAGGACTTCGATGCGGCCGGTTTTTCGTGGATCGATTGTCATGATGCCGATCAGTCCGTGGTCGGTTGGATCCGCTACGCGCGCGACGGCAGTTTCGTCGCCGTCCTGCTGAACTTCACCCCGGTGCCTCGCCCGGGTTACCGCATCGGCCTGCCGCGCCCCGGCCGCTATCGCGAGCTGTTCAACAGCGATTCGCACTACTACGGCGGCAGCGACCTGGGCAACGGCGACGGGCTCGTCGCCGTCGGCGACGCGTGGATGGGCTACGCGGCCTCCCTGACGCTGACCCTGCCGCCGCTGGCTGGCGTGGTGCTGACGCCTACGGACTGATCAGGCCCGTCGCCAGCAGGCGATCGATCTCGGCTTCCGCGGCGGCCCAGTCGTCGAGTTCGCGTCCCGGCGTGAAGCCGTGCCGCTCGGCGATGTAGTAGGCCGCAACCTGGATGTAGTTGCGCCGCTGCTCGGGCGGCACGTTGCGCTTCGTCGCCTTCGGCGGATCGGTCGGCGCGGATTTCTTCGCGGCAGCCACTGCCTTGGCGGGTGCGGCCTTGGCCGGTTTGGCGGCGGGCGCCTTCGCGGCCTTGGCGGGCGCGGCGGCCTTCTTCGCCGCCGTCTTCGCAGGGGTCTTGGAGAGTGCCATGCTCAGCTCCTCGTTGGTGTGGTAAGCGTCCCGACAATATCCTCACCATATGGCAGCTTATTGACATCGTCAAGGCGACCGCCTGGTCTTGACGCGGGACGCCGGCTCAGGCTTCCAGCGTGCCGGCGCCGATCAGCGCGGCACCCTTCAGGCCCAGCTCGGTGTCCGTCACGACATGGACCGGCATGCGGGCGGCGAGTGCCGAGTGCCCGGCCTTGTCCTTGAAGGTCTTGGCGAACAGGCCGGACTGCATCAGCGGCAGGATCTTCGCGGCGATGCCGCCGGCCAGGAACACGCCGCCGCGCGCCATCACCGCCAAGGCCATGTCGCTGGCATACGCCGCGTAGGCCGAAAGGAAGCAGTCGACCGAACGGCGCGCCGTCGCATCGCCGGCCAACGCGCGCTCGGCGATGCTCGCCGGCTCCGCTTCCTCGCCGGCAAGGACCCGATGGATGGCGGCGAGCCCGGGACCGGAAACGACGCGCTCGGTGGTGACGCGGCCGTAGCGCGCGCGCAGGGCGGCCAGCACGCGCCCCTGGTCGTCGTCCTGCGGCGAGAAGCCGACGTGGCCGCCTTCGCCGGGCAGCACGCGGAAGCGGCCGGCGTGCGGCACCAGGATCGCCATGCCGAGCCCGGTGCCGGCGCCGACGACGAGGCGCACGCCGTCCTCGCGCGGCTCGCCGGCTTGCAGCGTCACGAGATCGCCGGGCTCGACGGCGCAGATGCCCGCGGCCGCCGCCTCGAAGTCGTTCGCCAGCACGCAGTTCGCGAGGCCGAAGGCGGCGCCGCACTTTGCAGCTTCGACCGCCCACGGCAGGTTGGTGATCTTCGCCGTGCGGCCGCCGTCGTCGATCGGACCGGCCAGCGCCAGGCAGGCGCCGGTGACGTGGTTCTCGTAGCTCGCGATGTCGCGGCGGAAGCGCGCGAACATCTCGTCGAAGCTCGCGAAATCGGCGCATTCGTAGCGCTGGAAATGGATCAGGCGCGGCCATCCGTTCTCGACTTCGGCGATGCCCAGCAGGGCTTTGGTTCCACCGATGTCGCCGCAGATGATCATGGCGCGTTCTAGACC
The DNA here is from genome assembly GCA_027310465.1 of Rhodocyclaceae bacterium. Classification (GTDB taxonomy): domain Bacteria; phylum Pseudomonadota; class Gammaproteobacteria; order Burkholderiales; family Rhodocyclaceae; genus Nitricoxidireducens. The sequence goes on along the minus strand of DAIDAU010000092.1, from coordinate 3,162 downwards.
GCTACGGGTGCCGCGATGTGCGGATGCGGGTCGTAGCCTTCGAGGCTGAAATCCTCGTAGCCGAAGGCGAAGATGTCCTTCACGGCAGGGTTGATGCGCATCCGCGGCAGCGCGCGCGGCTCGCGTTCGAGCTGCATGCGCGCCTGCTCGAGATGGTTCGAATAGAGATGCGCGTCGCCGAAGGTATGCACGAATTCGCCCGGCTCGAGGCCGACCACCTGCGCCACCATCATCGTCAGCAGCGCGTAGGAGGCGATGTGGAACGGCACGCCGAGGAAGATGTCGGCACTGCGCTGGTAGAGCTGGCACGAGAGCCTGCCGCCGGCGACGTAGAACTGGAACAGCGCGTGGCAGGGCGGCAGCTTCATCTTCGGCACGTCGGCGGGGTTCCATGCCGACACCATGTGGCGGCGCGAATCCGGGTTGGTCTTCAGGCCCTCGATGAGCTCCGCGATCTGGTCGACTTCGCCGCCGCCCGGCTTGGGCCAGTGGCGCCACTGATGGCCATAGACGGGACCGAGGTCGCCGTTCGCGTCGGCCCATTCGTCCCAGATGCGCACGCCGTTTTCCTTGAGATAGCGGATGTTGGTGTCGCCGCGCAGGAACCACAGCAGCTCGACGATGATCGAGCGCAGGTGCAGCTTCTTGGTCGTCAGCACCGGGAAGCCTCGACTAAGATCGAAGCGCATCTGCCAGCCGAACACCGAGCGGGTGCCGGTGCCCGTGCGGTCCGATTTTTCGTGCCCGTGTTCGAGCACGTGCCGCATCAGGTCGAGGTATTGGCGCACTGGAATTGACTCATATAATCGGTCAACCATTCTAAAGGATAGAACAACATGCTGCCCCAGATCAGGCACCAGGGAGCGGCAAGCGCCGCCGCGCTGCGCAAGCAATCCCACACGCTGTTTCTGCTGCCCGCCGGCAATCGCCTGCCGGACGCCCTGCCCGAGCGCGAGCTGTGGCGCGCCGTGCTCAAGCGCCGCGAGAGCGAAGTCGGCGAACTGGCGAAAACCCCGCTGGCGCTGGATCTTCCGCAAGGCGGCCGCGCCGCCTGCGTGATGGTCGATGCGAAGGCCGCGCGCTTCGATCGGCTCACGGCATTGCGCAAGGCGGTCATGGCCTTGCTCGACGAAGCGCCGCAGTCGCTGGCGATCGCCGATCTCGGCGCGGGCGCCGAGGCCGCGCTCGATGCCGTCTATGTCGCGAGCATCAACGGCGTGCCGCTGCCGGCGAAGAAGAAGAAGCCGGCGAAGGGGCTCGCCAAGATCGCGCTGTTCGCCGACGGAATCCGCGGCGCCGACCTGGAATCCGTTCTGGCGCTGGCGCGCGCCAACGTGCTGGCGCGCGAACTGACGGCGCTGCCGCCGAACGACCTGACGCCCGCCACCTACCGCCAGCGCGTCCGTGCGCTGGCGAAGTCGCAGGGCTGGAAGATCGAGGAATACGACTTCCGCCGCCTGAAGAAGCTGGGCGCCGGCGCCTTCTGCGCCGTGGCGCAAGGTTCCAACCACGAGGACGCGGCGATCGTGCGCCTGTCGTGGCGCGCCAAGGGTGCCAAGCGCCGCATCGCGCTCGTCGGCAAGGGCATCTGCTTCGACACCGGCGGCCACAACCTCAAGCCGGCGCGCTACATGCAGGGGATGCACGAGGACATGAACGGCTCGGCGGTGGTGCTGGGCCTGCTGCAATATCTCGCCGAGACCAAGCAGCCGCTCGCCGTCGACGCCTGGCTGGCGATCGCGCACAACCATCTTTCGCCCGGCGCCTACAAGCAGAACGACATCGTCACCGCGCTCGACGGCACGACCATCGAGATCGTGCACACCGACGCCGAGGGGCGCATGGTGCTGGCCGACACGCTGACGCTGGCCTCGCGCGAGAAGCCGCAGCTCATCGTCGATTTCGCCACGCTCACCGGCAGCATGGTGACGGCGCTGGGCAACCGCTATTGCGGCGTCTTCGCGACCGGTGACGAACTGGCGGTGCAGGCCATCGGCGCCGGCCGCGCCAGCGGCGAGCGCGTGGCGGTGCTTCCGCTCGACGCCGACTACGAGGAAGGCGAATCCGGCCTCGAGTCGAAGGTTGCCGACGTCAAGCAGTGCTCCCTCGCCGGCGATGCCGACCACATTCTCGCGGCGCGCCTGCTCAAGCGCTTCACCGGCGACCTGCCGTGGATGCATGTCGACCTCTCCGCCGTCTCCTGCCCCGGCGGATTGGGCGGCGTCGCGAGCGACCTGACCGGATTCGGCGTCGCCTGGGGCGCTGAGTTCTTGAGGCGGTGGGTGGCCGCGGAGTAGTTCGATGCGCTGGTGGGTGGCGGCGAGCGGGGTATTTCGCTCGCCCTCATGGGCTGAGGAACGCCAAATCGGCGAGCGCGAACACGCCATCCCGGCCCGCGCGGCGCAGCAGAACGAAGAATTCGAGAACTACTTCCGCCTAACCGCCGACTTCGGCCGGAACGCCTTGACGACGCCTTCGTTCGTCTCGACATACGGTCCGCCGATGAGATCGATGCAGTAGGGCACTGCGGCGAAGATGCCGGGCACGATCTGCTTGCCTTCCGCATCCTTGACGCCTTCGAGGGTTTCCTTGATCGACTTCGGCTGGCCCGGCAGGTTGACGATCAGCGCCTTGCCGCGGATGACGCCGACCTGGCGCGAGAGGATGGCGGTGGGCACGAAGTGCAGGCTGATCTGGCGCATCTGTTCGCCGAAGCCGGGCATTTCCTTGTCGGCGACGGCGAGCGTGGCTTCCGGGGTGACGTCGCGCAGGGCCGGGCCGGTGCCGCCGGTGGTGAGCACCAGATTGCAGCCGGCCTGATCGACGAGTTCGATCAGGGTTTGCTCGATGGCGGGCCGGTCGTCCGGAATCAGGCGCACCTCTTCTTCCCACGGCGACGACATGGCGGTCTTGAGCCAGTCGCGCAGGCCGGGAATGCCCTTGTCTTCGTAGATGCCGCCGGAAGCGCGATCGGAGATGGATACCAGGCCGATCTTGATCAGGTCGCCGCTCATGCTTCGCTATCCTCGCTATCGTTATCTTCTGTGGGCACGGGGAGATCGGAGCCGCCACCTTCGAGCTCGCGCAGCACGCGATAGATCTCGCGGTAGGACTTGGGCGGCTTGTTCTGTTCGTGTTCGCGGATGGCATTGCGGCGTAGCT
>DAIDAU010000076.1 GCA_027310465.1 Rhodocyclaceae bacterium | reverse complement strand
CCTTCACGCTCGCCCGCAGGCCCAGCCGCGCGAGGTTTTCGTCGATGCGCGCGGCGCGCGCGGCGTCGGCCTCCAGGGCCAGCAGCTCGACGTCCGCGCGCTCGAGCAGATGGCAGGTCTTGCCGCCCGGTGCCGCGCAGGCGTCGAGCACGCGCATGCCGGCGCGCGCGTCGAGCAGTCGCGCGGCCTGCTGCGCGCCCCAGTCCTGCACCGAGACGCGGCCGTCGGCGAAGCCCGGCAACCGCTCGATCGGCAGCGGCTTGTCGAGCAGCACGGCGGCATCGTCGAGCGCACGCGCGGCAATGCCGCCGTCCTGCAGCAGGGCCAGATAGGATGCGGCGTTGCCGCGTCGCAGATTAACCCGCAGGCACATCGGCGGATGGACGTTGTCGGCCGCGGCGATCGCCTGCCATTCCCGCGGGTAGGCGCCGACCAGCCGATCGAGCCACCAGCGCGGATGCTGCAGGCGCGCGACGTCGTCGCCGGCGATCTCCGCTTCGAGCTCGTCGCGCCGCCGCAGGGCGTTGCGCAGCACGCCGTTGACCAGCGCCTTGAACTTCCCGCCGGCGAGGCCGGCGGCGGCGCGCACCGCCTGGTCGACCGTCGTATGCGCGTCGTCGGGGCGCTCGTCGAGACGATGCAGCGCGGCGAGCAGCAGCGCGCGCACCAGCGGCCGCGTCAGCGGCCGCGCGATGAGACGGGCCAGCAGGAAGTCGCCGCGGCCATAGTCGCGCACGGTGCCGTAGGCCAGGCTTTGCGCGGCCGCGCGCACGGTGCCCGAGAGGCGCTGCGCCGCCAGCGCCTCGTCGAGATTCCTGCCGGCGATCACCGCCGCGACGACGTGCGCGGCGGCCGTCAGCGCGGACGCCAGCGGAGCCGAGGAATTCATCGGCCTAGCATAGCCGCCGCGCGGCCATCACGGCATGATTTCGACGTATTCGTACACCTCGGCGTCGACCAGTTCGCGGCGCAGCGGCACCGGCAGGCGCGCATACCAGGCGTGCGGATCGTGCTTGTCGATCTCGCGGCCGATGAACTTGAGCAGTTCGCAGATCGGCTCGACCACGTTCCGGCGATAGCGCTCGTCGCGCTTGACGTAGCCGAGGTAGAGATTCTTCATGCAGTTGCGCCGGCACCAGGAGAACGCTTCGCAGGATTCGCACGGCATCGCGGGCGTCGGCTGCAGCGGGCTCTTCTTCAGCCAGTTGCCCTGGATCTCGCCCATCTGCATGTCGTGCGCGTACATCATGTCGGGGCACGGATAGATCCGGCCGTTCGGCATGACGTTGATCAGGTGCGTCGACACGCGGCACTGCGTGAGGCCGGCATAGAGCTCCTGCGCGCGCGTCGGCAGCACCTTGTTGCGCACGATGCCCATCAGCGGGATCAGCGGATAGAGCTTGTCCTGGGCGGCGAAGAACCGGTCGATCAGCCTGGTCAGCACGGCCTTGCGCTTGTCGAGCGAGTCCGCTGCGTACATCTCGTCAGCGACGAATTGCCAGTAGACGTAGTCGAAGGCCTCGACCGCGCCGGCCAGCTCGTCGAGCTCCTCGAAGGTGGTGTCGGGATTGCCCCAGGTGACGCGGGCCGTGATGGTGCCGCCGACCTTGCGATGCACCCGGTCGAGGTTCTTGATGACCTGGCGCCAGATGCCGCGGCCGCGGTAGCCGTCGGTGATCGCTTCGCCGCCGTCGATCGACACGAGGATGTTCGAGAGCTTTGCCAGCACCCAGTCGGGCAGGTTGTCGAGCAGCGTGCCGTTGGTCTGCAGCTGGAAGCGGAACTCCGGAAAGCGCTCCATCACGGCCGTCATCATCGGCACGTTGAGCGTCGGCTCGCCGCCGTAGAAGGTGACGTAGACCTCCTTGCCGCGCAGATGCTTGTCGACGAAAGCGGCGAGCTGGCCGATGTCGTACCCGAGCTCGGTCTGCGAGCCGAGCACTTCGCCGACGCCGAGCGAGCAGTAGGTGCACTTGAGGTTGCACTTGAGCGTCGTCAACAGCTGCAATTCGACGCGTCCGCCGACGATGGGATCGGGGTCGGACACCGGCTTCACCATCGGCTTCGACGCCGGCGGCATGTTTTCGGTGGATTGGGGAGTCATGCGTCTGTGCCTCAAGCTTTGGCCGCGGAAAGCGAACGCGGCCGCCCGGACGGATTTTCGAAGGGCCGGACTTTACCCTGCCGTCGTAGCATGTCAAGTCCGGGCTCCGCTCCGTGGCGCCGGCCAGGAAGCCCTTCCCGGCCGCGGGATGCCGTTTCGCCGCAGCGCGGCCTGCGGTGCGGCGCCTCAGCGGACTCCGCCGCCGCGCATCGCGCGCAGCCGTGCGATGCGCTCCTCGGTCGGCGGATGCGTGGCGAACAGCCCGGCCAGGCCGCCGCCCGAGAGCGGATTCATGATCATCATCTGCGCCGTCTCGGGATGCGCCTCGGCGCTCGCCATCGGGATGCCGCGCGCGTAGGCCTCGATCTTCGCCAGCGCGTCGGCGAGCGCGTCGGGGTCGCGCGACAGCTCGGCGCCGCCGCGGTCGGCTTCGAACTCGCGGGCGCGCGAGATCGCCATCTGGATCAGCGATGCGGCCAGCGGCGCCAGCAGCGCGACGAGGATGCCGGCGATCGGGTTCGCCGGCCGGCCTTGCTCGTCGCGGCCGCCGAAGAACATCGCGAAGTTGGCGAGCGCCGAAATCGCGCCGGCCATGGTCGCGGCGATCGTCGAGGTCAGGATGTCGCGGTGCTTGACGTGAGACAGCTCGTGCGCGATCACGCCGCGCAGTTCGCGCGCCGACAGCAGCTGCAGGATGCCGGCCGTCGCCGCAACCGCCGCGTGCTCCGGGTTGCGTCCCGTGGCGAAGGCGTTCGGCTGCTGCTCGTCGATGATGTAGACGCGCGGCATCGGCATGCCGTCGGCCTGCGCCAGTTCGTGCACCATGTTGTAGAGATAGGGACTCGATGACGCATCGACTTCCTGGGCGCTGTACATGCGCAGCACCATCTGGTCCGAGAACCAGTAGGCGAAGAAATTCATGCCGCCGCCGAACAGCAGCGCCAGCATCATGCCGCCCTTGCCGCCGATCATGGCGCCGATGACGCCGAACAGCGCGACGATGGCGGCCATGAGGATCGATGTTTTCAGCCAGTTGCCGACCATGGGGACCTCCGTCCGAGTATTTTGGATGCGGCGGCGCGCCGCCGGATTCAAGCGCCGAAGACTTCGCCGGCGGCGATCGGAAAGCCTTGCAGGAAGTCGCGCGCCGGCAGCCGCTTGCCGCCCGGCTTCTGCAGTTCGGTGAGCAGCAGGGCGCCGTCGCCGCAGGCCACCAGCACGCCGGCCGGACCGCTCTGCAGCACCGTGCCGGGGACGCCGGAATCCGCAGTCGCGCGCGCCGTCCAGACCTTGACCGGCGTCTGGCGCAGCAGGCCGACGGCTCCAGGGAAGGGATTGAAGGCACGCACCTTTCGCTCGATCTCGCGCGCCGGCCGGCTCCAGTCGATCGACGCCTCGGCCTTCTCGATCTTGTTGGCGTAGGTCACGCCGGCCTCCAGCTGCGCCACGGGCGCCAGTTCGAGCAGGCGGCGCAGCGCATCGACGATCAGCCGGCCGCCGAGCGCGGCGAGCTTGTCGTGCAGCGTCGCCGCCGTGTCGTCGGCCGCGATGGGCAGCGATTCGGCGAGCAGCATCGGCCCGGTGTCGAGCCCGGCCTCCATGCGCATCACGGTGATGCCGGTCTGCGCGTCGCCCGCCTCGATCGCGCGCTGGATCGGCGCGGCGCCGCGCCAGCGCGGCAGCAGCGACGCGTGGATGTTGACGCAGCCGAAGCGCGGGATGTCGAGCACTGCCTGCGGCAGGATCAGGCCGTAGGCGGCCACCACCAGGACGTCGGGCTGCGCGGCGACCAGCGGCGCATGCGTCGCCGGATCCCTGAGCCGCTCGGGCTGCGCCACCGCGATGCCGCGCGAGACGGCGAGCTGCTTGACCGGGCTCGCATGCAGCTGCATGCCGCGCCCGGCGGGGCGATCGGGCTGGGTCAGCACCAGCGGGACGTCGAATCCGGCTTCGAGGATGGCTTGGAGGGCGACCCTGGCGAATTCCGGCGTGCCGGCGAAGGCGACGCGCATTACCGCCTCGGGCCGCCGGAGGCGGCAACCGCCAAGCGAATGTCGGAAGCTCCCCAAAATAGTCGAGCGACGCGAGCTCGCAGGTTCCCCCGCCCCGGGGCGGGGGCCAGGGGGTGGGGGGCCACTTTGCTCGCCCCGGCGAGGATCACGCAGTGATCCTCGCCTGTTTCGCCAGCTTCGCCTTGATGCGCGTCTGCTTCAGGCGCGACAGGTACTCGACGAACACCTTGCCGTCGAGGTGATCGATCTCGTGCTGCACGCAGACCGCCAGCAGGCCTTCGACCTCGAGCTCGAACGGCTCGCCTTCGAGGTTCAGCGCGCGCACCCTGACCTTCGCCGCGCGCTTGACCGTCTCGTAGATGCCGGGCACCGACAGGCAGCCTTCCTCGCCTTCGCACTCGCCTTCGCGGCTGAGAATCTCGGGATTGACGAAGACGCGCAGGTCGTTCTTCTCTTCCGAGACGTCCATCACGATCACGCGCTTGTGCACGTCGACCTGGGTCGCGGCCAGCCCGATGCCGGGCGCCTCGTACATCGTCTCGGCCATGTCGGCGGCGAGCTTGCGGATGCCGGCGTCCACGACGTCGACCCTCGAAGCCTTCTTGTGCAGGCGAGGATCGGGGTAGCGCAATATGGGCAACAGGGCCATGAAAACCAGCCTATATCGATTGATGCCAGAAGGATTTGGGGGCAGAATCCACGAATCTATCGGGAGAGCAAACCCATGCGTCGCATTATATCTGCGCTGCTAATCTGTTTTTCAACCTGGGTCCTGGCCCAGCAGGCCAAGCCTCTCGAACTCGCCCCGGATGCGCCCGACCGGCACATCGTGGTGCCCGGCGACACGCTCTGGGGCATCGCCTCGATGTTCCTCAAGGATCCGTATCGCTGGCCGGAAATCTGGCGGCTCAACAAGGAAGACATCAAGAACCCCCATCGCATCTACCCGGGCCAAGTCGTCATCCTCGACCGCAGCGGCGCCACGCCGCAACTGAAGATCGGCAAGCTGGTCAAGGCCGAGCCGCGCATCTACGTCGACGCCAACGCCGAGGCGATCTCCGCGATCCCGCAGAACGTCATCGAACCCTTCCTGTCGCAGCCGCTGGTGGTGGAGGCGAATGCGCTCGCGGACGCGCCGCGCATCGTCGCGCTGCAAGGCAACCACATCACCGTCGGCAACGGCGACATCGTCTATGTGACCCGCGCGACGGCGAAAGGTGCCAAGCAGTGGCAGGTGTTCCGTCCCGGCGCGCCGCTCGTCGATCCCGACGACGAGACCAGGATCCTCGGCTACGAAGCGGCCTACCTCGGCACCGCGCGCCAGACCAAGGCCGGCGAGCCCGCCACCTTCGAGATCACCACGGCGAAGCAGGAGATCGACCGCAACGACAACCTGCTGCCCGCGCCGCCGCTGCAGATCATCAACTATGTGCCGCATGCGCCGGCGCGCCAGGTCGCCGGGCGCATCATCAGGATCTACGGCGGCGTCGGCGAAGGCGGCAAGTTCTCGATCGTCTCGGTCTCGCGCGGCGCCCAGGACGGCCTCGACGTCGGCAGCGTGCTCGCGGTGCACCGTACCGGGGCCGAGGTGGCGAACCTCAACGACGACAAGATGGAGAACTACAAGCTGCCGGAAGAGCGCTACGGCCTGCTGTTCGTCTTCCGCGTCTTCGATCGGGTCTCCTACGCGCTGATCATGAACGCGCCGCGCCCGGTGATGGAAGGGGACACCGTCCGCAATCCGTAACGCCCGCGGCGGCCACGTGTCCGATCGCGATCTCGCCGCCTGGATTCGCCTGACGTCGATTCCCGGCATCGGCGGCGAAACGCAGCGCCGCCTGCTCAAGGAGTTCGGCCCCCCGGAACGCATCTTCGCCGCCGGCCTTGGCGCGCTGCGCGCGTGCGTGGGCGACGCCGCGGCACAGAATCTCGCGGCCTGCGATGCCGCCGCGGAGATCGAGACGGCGCTCGCCTGGGTCCGCGAACCGGGCAATCGCATCGTCACGCTGGCCGACGCGGACTATCCGCAGGCGCTGCTGGCCGGCGTCGATCCTCCGGTGCTGCTGTACGTCAAGGGCCGCGCCGAACTGCTCAACCGTCCTTCGCTGGCCATCGTCGGCGCGCGCTCGGCGACGAAGCAGGGCGAAGCGAATGCCCGCGCCTTCGCCGCCGCCTTGTCGCAGGCGGGACTGACGATCGTCAGCGGGCTGGCGCTCGGCATCGACGCCGCCGCGCATCGCGGCGCGCTGGAGGGCGAGGCTTCGACCGTCGCCGTGATCGGCACCGGCGCCGATCGCATCTACCCTTCCGGCAACGCCGACCTGGCGCGGGCCATCGCCGAGCGGGGCGCGATCGTCAGCGAGTTCGCCCTCGGCACGCCGCCGCTCTCCGCAAACTTTCCGCGCCGCAACCGCATCATCGCCGGCATGAGCCGCGGCTGCCTGGTGGTGGAAGCCGCCGAGCGCAGCGGCTCGCTGATCACCGCGCGGCTGGCCGCCGACAGCGGCAACGAGGTCTTCGCCATTCCCGGTTCGATCCACTCGCCGCTGTCGAAGGGCTGCCACAAGCTGATCAAGCAGGGCGCCAAGCTCGTCGACGGCGCGGCCGACATCCTCGAGGAACTCAAGTGGGAAGCGATCGTCTCTGCCTCTATGATCGAACGTAGCGAGCAAGCGGGCCCCGCCCCGGGGCGGGGGCCGCGGGGCGGGGGGCCGAATCCGGCCGAAGGCGGCGAGGATGAAGTCCTTGCCGCTCTCGGACACGATTCCTGCGACCTCGACACGCTGTGCCAGCGCACCGGCATGCCCGCGGATGCCCTGCTGGCGCGGCTGTTGCCCCTGGAACTGGAGGGGCGGATCGCGCAACTGCCGGGCGGACGCTACCAGAAGCTCGCCTGACCCGGCTTGCCATCGGCCGGCCGGGGCGCTTATGATGCCGCGCTCATCGACCGCCGAACTCCCGGCTCCCCTATGACCAAGCAGCTGATCATCGCCGAAAAGCCTTCCGTCGCCCAGGACATCGCGAAAGCGCTGGGCGGCTTCACGCGCCATGGCGACTACTTCGAGAGCGAAGACTACGTGCTGTCGTCGGCAATCGGCCACCTGCTGGAACTGGCGGTCCCCGAGGAATACGACGTCAAGCGCGGCAAGTGGACCTTCACGCACCTGCCGATGATCCCGCCGCGCTTCACGCTGAATCCGATCGACAAGACCGCCGACCGGCTCAAGGTGCTGGCCAAGCTGATCAAGCGCAAGGACGTCGCCGGCCTGGTGAACGCCTGCGACGCGGGGCGCGAGGGCGAACTGATCTTCCGCTACGTCGTCCAGCACGTCTTCAACGGCAAGGACACCAAGCCGGTCCGCCGCCTCTGGCTGCAGTCGATGACGGCCAACTCGATCCGCGAAGGCTTCGCGCACCTGCGCTCCGACCAGGAGATGCAGCCGCTCGCCGACGCCGCGCGCTGCCGCTCGGAAGCCGACTGGCTGATCGGCATCAACGGCACGCGCGCGATGACGGCCTTCAACTCGCAGGAAGGCGGCTTCTACAAGACGCCCGTCGGCCGCGTGCAGACGCCGACGCTGGCGATCCTGGTCGAGCGCGAGAACCGCATCCGCGCCTTCAAGCCGCGCGACTACTGGGAAGTCGAGGCCGAGTTCGGCGCCGTCGCCGGCACCTACCGCGGCAAATGGTTCGACGAGAAATTCAAGAAGGGCGAGGACGAGCACGCCAAGGCCGACCGGCTGTGGGACAAGGCCAAGGCCGATGCGATCCGCCAGAAGTGCCTCGGCAAGCACGGCGTCGTCACCGACGAGAGCAAGCCGAAGACCGAACTCTCGCCGGCGCTGTTCGACCTCACTTCGTTGCAGCGCGACGCCAACGGCCGCTTCGGCTTCTCGGCGCGCACCACGCTGTCGATCGCGCAGGCGCTCTACGAAAAGCACAAAGTGCTGACCTACCCGCGGACCGACGCGCGCTGCCTGCCCGAGGACTACCTCGGCCCGGTCAAGGACACGCTGCAGGCGATGGAAGGCTCGGGCTACGAAGGCCTGGCGCGCAACATCCTGAAGAACGGCTGGGTGCATCCGAACAAGCGCATCTTCAACAACGCCAAGATCTCCGATCACTTCGCCATCATCCCGACCGGCGTCGGGCCGAAGCACCTGACGGATGCCGAGCAGAAGATCTACGACCTCGTGACGCGGCGCTTCCTCGCCGTGTTCTACCCGGCCGCCGAATACAACGTCACCACGCGCATCACGCGCGTCGAGGACGAGGCCTTCAAGACCGAAGGCAAGGTGCTGATCGTGCCGGGCTGGCTCGCCGTCTATGGCAAGGCCGCGGCGGCCGACGAGGAAAGCCCGAACCTGCCGCCGCTCGAGAAGAAGGAGCGCGTCTGGGCCAACGACGTCGAGGTCAAGGCCAACGAGACCAAGCCGCCCGCCCGCTTCAACGAAGCGACGCTGCTCTCCGCCATGGAAGGCGCCGGCAAGCTGGTCGAGGACGAGGAACTGCGCGAGGCGATGTCCGAGCGCGGCCTCGGCACGCCGGCAACGCGTGCCGCCACCATCGAAGGCCTGATCGCCGAGGAATACGTGCTGCGCAACGGCCGCGAGCTGCAGCCGACGCCCAAGGCCTTCTCGCTGCTGTTCGCGCTCGAGCAGCTGCGCGTCGACGAGATCCGCTCGCCCGAACTCACGGGAGAGTGGGAATACAAGCTCAAGCAGATGGAGCACGGCAAGCTCAAGCGCGACGAATTCATGTCGCACATCACCGAGCAGACCCAGGTGATGGTCGAGCGCATCAAGCACGGCGAGTTCGCCGATCCCGACTTCGGCACGCTGAAGACCCAGTGCCCGAAGTGCGGCGGCACCATCCACGAGACCTACAAGCACTTCAAGTGCGACAAGTGCGACTACAAGCTGTGGAAGATCGTCGCCGGCCGCCAATGGTCGCACGAGGAAATGGACGAGCTGCTCTCCAAGGGCCAGATCGGCCCGGTGCAGGGCTTCCGCAGCAAGATGGGCCGCAGCTTCGCCGCCATCGTCAAGCTCAACGCCGAGCATGCGCCGGAATTCGACTTCGGCCAAGGCGACGGCGACGGCGAGGAGGTCGACTTCAGCGGCCAGGAGCCCTTGGGCACGTGCCCGAAGTGCGGCGCGCGCGTGTTCGACCACGGCATGGCCTACATCTGCGAGAAGGCCGTCGGCGCCGCCAAGACCTGCGACTTCCGCTCCGGCAAGATGATCCTGCAGCAGGAGATCTCGCGCGCCGACATGCAGAAGCTGCTCGAGACCGGCAAGACGCCGTTGCTCAAGGGCTTCGTCTCCAACCGCACCAAGAAGAAGTTCTCGGCCTACCTGGTGCGCGACGCGTCGGGCAAGGTCGGCTTCGAATTCGAAGCGCGCACGCCGAGGGCGCCGAAGGCCGCCGGTGCCGCGAAGGAAGCCGCGGCAGCGGCTCCGGCCAAGGCCGCCAAGACCGCCGTGAAGCCGGCAGCCCCGAAAGCCAAGACAGCCGCCAAGGCGACGACCGCGAAGAAACGCAGCGCCAAGTAGCCGGAAGGTCGTGATGCCTTGCGCTGTCACTCCAACGAGGCATATCGTGATGGTTGGAACAGCCTGACATGGCAGTATCCGCGGCGAGCGTTGTCCTCGACTTCTGGTTCCTGCCGGCGGACGCGCCCGGCCACGATCGCCCGCGCGTCGAGTGGTTCCGCAAGGACGCGGCGTTCGACGATGCCATCCGGCAGCAGTTCGGCGCGCTCGTGGACGACGCTTTGGCGGGACGGCTGCCCGATTGGGGCGACAGCGCCGAGGCGATCCTTGCACGCATCCTTCTGCTCGATCAATTCACGCGCAACTTGTTTCGGGGCGAGGCGCGCGCGTTTGCGGGCGACGCGGCGGCGCTGGCGCTGGCCGAGCAGTTGGTGAGCAGCGGTCGCGACAAGAACCTGCCGCCGATCCGCCGCTGGTTCGCCTTCATGCCGTTCATGCACAGCGAGTCGCTGATCGCGCAGGAGCGTTCGGTCGCGCTGTTCGCGGCGTTGCGACGCGAAGCGCAGGAGGGCGCGTTCGATTCGGCCTACGACTATGCGGTGCGACATCGCGATATCGTCGAGCGCTTCGGGCGGTTTCCGCATCGCAATGCGGTGTTGGGGCGTGCGTCGACGGTGGCAGAGGAGGAGTTTCTTAGGCAGCCGGGGTCGTCGTTTTAGGCTGGGGTGAGCGCTCGCGCCGATGGGGTGCCCTGCTGCGCTCCATGTCCCCCGGCGGACAAGAGCGATAAGGCGTCCGCCTCCTCCTTTACTTACGCGCAGCAGGGCACCCCATCGGCACGAGCGGAACCGCCGTGCCATCTGCGAGCTTTTAATGCTCGGGCTGGCACTGCGATCCTGGCCGTGGCCGGGTGTTCGCGTTGGCCGATTTGGCGTTCCTCAGCCCATGAGGCCAACGCGAACACCCGGTCGCGGCTAGGCTCCACCGCTCAAGACCGAACCCTTCAAAGCCAACTCGGCATCTTCACGGCAAGCGCTTGCTTCTCCGCACTCGCCGACCCCACGAGCGCGAAGCCAAGCGACTTGCCTGCCGCGTCTTCGAAGATTCCCCTCACGCCCGTCGCCGTCGACTCCTCGCGCCACGTGCCCACCGCGCCGACAGGCGGCGGGCAGACGACCGTCGGACAGGCGGGCGTCTTCACGACGACGGGCATCGCTGGATAGGCGACCGGCGTCGGCGCGCCGGCCAGCGTTTTCGCCAGCGCGCGGGCCTGCTGCATGATCGGCAGCACGAAGGGCAGCACGAGGCCTTGCACTTCGGCGCAGTCGCCGACGGCGAAGACGTCAGCGTCCGATGCCCGCAGCTCGGCGTCGACGACGATGCCGCGATTGACCTTCAAGCCAGCATCCCGCGCCAGCGCGGTTTCCGGCCTCAGGCCGACGGCCGAGAGCACGAGATCGGTTTCGAAGCTGCGCTCGGAGGCGTCCATCAGCACATAGCCGGCGCCTTCCTTCTCGACGCGGTCGACGCCCGTCGCGAAATGGAAGCGCACGCCGGCGGAGGCGAGGCCGGCGCCTAAGAACGCCGCCGCGCCGGGCGGCAGCAGGCGGCCGAGCGCTTGCGGCGCGACGTCGAACACGTCGACCGCGAAGCCCGCGCCGGCGAGATCGTTGGCGAACTCGCAGCCGATCAGGCCGGCGCCGAGGATCGCGATGCGCCGCTTGCCCTCGAGCCGCGCGCGGAATACCGCGTAGTCGTCGAGATGGTTGACCGACAGGATGTCCGCGGCGCCGCTGCCCGCGATCGGCAGGCGGATCGGCTGCGCGCCGACCGCGAGCACCAGCTTGGCGTATTCGATGCGCTCACCGCCGATGACCAACGCATGCTCGTTCGGCAGCAATCGAGTCGCGCATACATGGTCGAGGATTTCGATGCCCAGCTGCGCCGCGACCGACGCCCGCGGACTGGCGATCAACTGCTCGGCCGTCTTCTTCCAGGCCAGTGCGTTGGACAGGTTCGGCTTCGAGTAGAAGTGGCCGGCGTCCAGCGTCACCATGCGGATCGGCACCTGCTTGTCGAGCTTGCGCAGTTCGCGCGCGACGCTGAAACCCGCGAGGCCGGCACCGACGATGACGATCGGCGCGGCGCTGCCTCCGGCCGGGCTGCCGCCCGCCACTTCGCTGTCGCCCGTACTCATTCTTCGAGCAAGCTGCGCAACATCCAGGCGGTCTTCTCATGCACCTCCAGCCGCTGCGTCAGCAGGTCCATGGTCGGCTGGTCGCTGGCCTGATCCACCACCGGGAACAGGCTGCGCGCGGTGCGCGCCGTCGCTTCCTGCGCGGCGACCAGCAGCCTGATCATGTCCGTCGCCTTCGGCACGCCGTCGACCTCCTTGATCGAGGCGAGCCTGGCGAACTCCTTGTAGGTGCCGGGAGCGGGAAAGTCGAGCGCGCGGATGCGTTCGGCGATCAGGTCGAGCGCGTTCCACTGCTCGGTGTACTGCCCCATGAACATCAGGTGCAGCGTGTTGAACATGGGGCCCTTCACGTTCCAGTGGAAATTGTGGGTCATCAGGTAGAGCGTGTAGCTGTCGGCGAGCAGCTTCGACAGGCCTTCGGCGATCCGGGTGCGGTCTTCCTTGTTGATGCCGATATCCATGATGTCCTCCTCGTCAAATAGCCAACTCGACCATCTCGAAATCCGCCTTGGCCACGCCGCATTCGGGGCAGGACCAGGACTCGGGCACGTCCTCCCAGGGCGTGCCGGCGGCGATGCCGTGTTCGGGGTCGCCGAGCGCCTCGTCGTACACGAAACCGCACACGATGCATTGGTATTTCTTCATTTCCGTTCTCTCCTGTCGGTCAAGCCTTGATCGTAGCAAGCTGGGCGCGATATTGCCCGGCATGCTTTTCTTCCACCCTGGCCAGCGCGGCGAAGCGCTTGGCGGCCTTGGCCAGCGTCGCGGCGAAGCGCGCAGCGTGCTCCTTCGACTCGTCGATCTGCTGATTGATTTCATCGACGGCATCCGATCGCCCCTCGGCCTCGGCGGCGTGGCGGAAGCTCGGGTACATCTCGGTGTATTCGTAGGTCTCGCCGTCGATCGCCATCTGCAGGCAGCGCGCCGGGCTCATCTGCGCGGCGGGGAACAGCAGGTCGAGGTGGCCGAAGGCGTGCTCGACTTCCTGCGCCGCCGTCTCTTCGAAGACGCGGGCGCTGGCTTCGTCGCCGGCGGCGCGGCAGAGCTTGGCGAAATAGCGGTACTTGATGTGCGCCATCGACTCGCCGGCGAAGGCCGCTTCGAGATTCCTGATGGTCGCGGAGGCGTTGTCTTTCATGTCGGTCTCTCCTGGTAAAAAGCGTTGACGCTTCGCATTCTGGGCAGACCGCCGCGATCGATCCAATGGATTGTCGCGATGCTTGCGATAGCCGACCGCTATCGGATGCGGACGGGCGCGGTGCCGGGCAGGCGGCAGTCGAGCAGGGCGCGGCGCAGCAGGTCGATGGCCTGGTGGCGCGGGAAGCTGGCGCGCCAGACCAGGCCGACGCGGCGCGAGGGCTGCGGATCGGCGAACGGCCGCACGCGCAGCAGGGGATCGGTTTTCGGCAGCGTGTCGACGGCGGTGGCCGGCATCACCGTGATGCCGACGCCGGACGCCACCATGTGGCGAATGGTCTCGAGCGAACTGCCTTCGAGCACCTGCGGCCCGCCTTCGCCGGCGGCGTTGCACAGATCGAGCACCTGGTCGCGGAAGCAGTTGCCGCGGCCGAGCATCAGCAGCGGCTGGTCGAGCAGTTCGCCCGGCGTCACGGTCTTCTTCTTCGCCCACGGATGGCCGACGGGCACCAGCACGCGGAAGGCCTCGTCGTAGACCGGCTGCGCCACCAGCCCCGGCTCGGCGATCGGCAGCTCCAGCACGGCGACGTCGAGGTCGCCGCGCTTGAGCGATTCGACAAGACGATCGGTGAAGTTCTCCTCGATCATCATCGGCATCTTCGGCGCGCGCTCCTTCAGCAGCGGCACCAGCTTGGGCAGCAGATACGGGCCGATGGTGTAGATGGCGCCGAGGCGCAAGGGGCCGGCGAGCGGGTCGCCGGCGGCGTCGGCGAGTTCCTTGACGAGGTTGGCCTCGGCCAGCACGCGCTCGGCCTGGGCGACGATATGCTCGCCGACCGGCGTGGCGCGCACCTCGTTCTGGCCGCGCTCGAAAAGGATCACGCCGAGCTCGTCCTCGAGCTTCTTCACCGCCACCGACAGCGTCGGCTGCGAGACGAAGCACTTTTCCGCGGCGCGGCCGAAATGCCGTTCGCGTGCGAGCGCGACGATGTATTTGAGTTCTGTCAGGGTCACGGGCGTCTATTATGCCTGCATCGGCACCGCCCCCCTCCTCTGCGATGACCCAGCCGCCCCTGATCCGCGCCTTGCTCGACCCGGCCCGCAGTCCGCTGCCGGGACGGCCGCTCGAGCTCATGGAGACGCACGCCTCGTGGGTGCTGCTGGCCGGCGATCGCGCCTACAAGATCAAGAAGCCGATCACGCTGCCCTTCCTCGATTACGGCACGCTGGAGAAGCGCCGCGTCGCCTGCGGGGCCGAGCTCGCCTACAACCGCCGCTTCGCGCCCGAGCTCTACCTCGGCGTCGTCGCCCTCACCGGGACGCCCGAAGCGCCGCAGTGCGACGGCGCCGGCAAGATCGTCGACTACGCGGTCGAGATGCTGCGCTTCGACGAAGCCTCGCGCCTCGACCACATCGCCGCGCGCCACGAACTCACGCCGCAGCACATGAGCCTGCTCGCCGCCGAGATCGTCGATTTTCACGGCCGCGCGGCGGTCGCGCCGGCGGACTCGCCGTTCGGCACGCCCGACCTCGCCTGCGCGCCGGCCTTCGCCAACTTCGCCGAGCTCTACCGGCTGCTGCCGCAGGAACGAACGCGGCTCGAGGAACTCGAGGACTGGGCCAAGCGCGAAGCCAAGCACCGCCGCCACGTGATGGAAGCGCGCAAGCAGAACGGCCGCGTGCGCGAATGCCACGGCGACCTGCACCTGGGCAACCTGATCCTGCGCGGCGGGCGCGTCGTGCCGTTCGACTGCATCGAGTTCAACGAGAGCTTCCGCTGGATCGACGTCGCCTCCGAACTCGCGTTCACCCTCGTCGACCTGCTCGACCACGGCGAACCCGGGCTCGCGAGCTGGCTGCTAGACGAATGGCTGGCGGCGAGCGGCGACTTCGATGCCTTGCACGTGCTGCGCTTCTACGCCGCCTACCGCGCCCTGGTGCGCGCCAAGGTGAGCGCGATCCGCGCCGGCCAGGAGGAGGGCGTCGCCGCGGCCGATCGCGATCTCGCCGCGGCGCGCGCCTATCTCGATCTCGCGCAGCGCCTGTGCGCGCCGCGCACGCCGACGCTGACCATCGCGCACGGCGTCTCCGGTTCCGGCAAGTCCGTCGCCGCCCAGGCGCTGCTGCTCGCCGACGCGCATGCCGGCACGGTGCGGCTGCGCTCGGACGTCGAGCGCAAGCGGATGTTCGGCCTCGCCGCGCATCAGCACAGCGCTTCGCCGCTCGACGGCGGCATCTACACGGCGCAGGCGCACGAGGCGACCTACCGGCGCCTCGAGGAGCTGGCGCAGCTCGCCCTGCACAACGGCTGGTCGGTGATCGTCGACGCCGCCTTCCTGCGCCGCGCCGAGCGCGACGCCTTCCGCCGCCTCGCCGTCAACAACGACGTACCTTTCGCCATCCTCGCCTGCGAGGCGCCGGTCGAGGAATTGCGCCGACGCATCGCGGCACGACGCGGCGACGCCTCCGAAGCGACGCTCGCCGTGCTCGAAAAGCAGTTGAAGTGGATCGAGCCGCTCGGCGACGACGAGCGCGGGCTTGCTCTTACGCCGCCGCCTTGGCCAGGCGCACGGTGAAGTAGAAGACGCTGCCGCGGCCGGGCTCGCTGTCGAGCCAGACGCGCCCGCCCATCAGCCGGGCGAGCTGGCGGCAGATCGCCAGCCCCAGGCCGGTGCCGCTGTACTTGCGCGTCATCGAGTCGTCGGCTTGGGTGAACGCCTCGAAGATCTCCTCGCGCTGGTCCGCGTCGACGCCGATGCCCGTGTCGGCGACGGAGAAGCGCAGCACCAGGTGATCCGCCGCCGCCTCTTCGACGTCCAGCGCGACCGCGATGGCGCCGTGCTCGGTGAACTTGATGGCGTTGCCGACCAGGATGCCGAGCATCTGCCGCAGGCGCACCGGGTCGCCGCTGACGCCGAAGGGCAGCGCCGGCAGGCGCGGCATGCCGAACTCGAGGCCCTTGGCCGCCGCTTCGGCCTGCAGCGGCATCAAGGCGCGCCGCACCAGCTCGTCGAGATCGAAGGGCAGGTCTTCCAGCTTCAGCAGGCCGGCCTCGACGCTGGAGAAGTCGAGGATGTCGTTGATGACGTTGAGCAGGCTGGTGCCCGAGGCGCGCAGCGTGGCGACGAAGTCGCGCTGCTCGTCGTCGAGCCTGCTCATCGCCAGCAGTTCCGCCATGCCGAGCACGCCGTTCATCGGCGTGCGGATCTCGTGGCTCATGTTGGCGATGAAGGTGCTCTTGGCGCGATTGGCCGCCTCGGCCGCGTCGCGCGCGCGTTCGAGGCGCTTCACCAGCTCGGCCTTCTCCAGTTCGAGCGCGATGGCGCCGACCACGGTTTCGTTGAGATAGCGCGCGCTGCGCAGCACCGCGTAGAGAAAGGCGAGGCCCATGGTGCCGAACACCCAGTCGAGCGGCGAGTCCGCCGTGAGCAGCACCACTGCCGCATTGCCGCCCAGCATGATCCAGGCGTAGAGGCGAAACGCGTTCCTGACCACCGACAGGATAGGCACCGCGCCCGCCACCATGCCGGCGACGCCGAGCGCGGTGAGCAGCCGATAGCCGTCGTCGTTGTCCACCATCACGGCGGCCGTGCCGACGAGCCACACCGCGGCCAGCGCGGTCGTCGCATTGACGTAGCGCCGGCACCAGACGTCGGCTTCGGCGACCGGGTCCGCGGCGGCCGCATAGCTGCGCGCCAGCGACAGGCGCACCAGCGACAGGCCGATGACGGCCAGCCACCAGAGCACGATGACGGGCCCCGGCCGGCTGAGGTAGCCGATGTACGCGATCATCCCGGACACCGTCACGTTGATCGTCTGGGCGACGCCGACGTTGCGGTACAGCAGCGCCGTCTGGCGCGCGCGGATTTCGGGATTGACAGCGGATGGCGGGGAATTCAACATGAGCCGCATTCTAGCCTGCGTGCCTTGCGGCCATGTCGGGGTCATGCGGCAGGACAAGCCCGATCGGAGTCTGCCTATGGAGATCTACATCAGCACCGACGTCGAGACCGACGGCCCCGTGGCCGGCCGGCATTCGATGCTGAGCATCGGCTCGGCCGCGTACACGGCCGACAAGCAGCTGCTCGGCACCTTCTCGGCCAACCTCGAGACGCTGCCGAACGCCGCGCCCGACCCGAAGACGGCTGCGTGGTGGGCGACGCAGCCGGAGGCCTGGGCGGCGTGCCGGCGCGATCTCGAAGCGCCCGCCGCCGCGATGCCGCGCTACCTGGCGTGGCTCAAGTCGCTGCCGGGCAAGCCGGTGTTCGTCGCCTATCCGAGCGCCTTCGACTTTCCGTTCGTCTATTGGTACCTGATGGAATTCGCCGGCGAGAACCCCTTCGGCTATTCGGCGATCGACATCAAGACCTTCGCCATGGCGATGCTGCATCGCGACTACCGCGCCAGCGGCAAGCGGGCGATGCCGCGCGAATGGTTCGACCCGGTGCCGCACACCCACGTCGCGCTCGACGATGCCGTGGAGCAGGGGCTGCTGTTCTGCAACATGCTCGAGGCGAATCGCGTGCATCCGTCCTGACCTGAGGCTTTCGGCGCAGGCGCGGATCACAGGAATTTCACGATCGTCGCCCACGGTGGGAAGACGTTGCGCGAAAGCGCACCCACAAGGAGACGAACATGAGAAATCCGAAACTGGCCGCGCTGGGCGCCGCCGTCGCGCTGGCCGCCGTCCTCGCGGGCTGCAGCACCACCTACAACCCGCCGCCGCAGGAGCACGTCGCGGTGGTGACGCCGCCGGTGGTGGCCGTCAGCCCGCAGGCCAATCCGCCGACCTTCCACTCGACCATCGGCATGACGCCGACCGACACGGCGGGCGTGCTGCACCTGCAGTCCTTCGCCGGCGACGTCTGCGTCCAGCGCGGCGACGGCAGCGCCGCGATCTCGCACTGCGTCTGCCAGCAGACCGACTGCAACTGCCAGAGCACCGACATCTCCTGCAAGCCCTGACTTGCCCGCCTTGAGCCGCCGCGCCGCCCTGCTGCTAGCCTTCTGGCTCGCCCCCGCGCTCGGCGCGGGGGACGGGCGCGCCGTGCCCTCGCCGGACGAGGCGCGCGCCATGAGCGAGGACCGGCTCGACGGCGCGCGGCTCGAGCACGAGCTGCAAGAGCTCGACTGGCCGCAGTTCCGCTCCGTCATCGAAGCGGTCCCCAAGCTCAAGGCCGACGTCGACGCCTACGGTCCGGCCGGCTGGGAGTACGTCAAGGGCCGCTACAAGACGTACCAGTGGCACAAGAACATCAACCGGCTCGACGCCGACGAGAAGCAGCGCCTGGCGGCGCTGATCGACACCGCGCAGCAGGCGCACTAGGTGTTGAGTTGCAATAGGTTGTTCCCGCCGAGGCGAGAAGCTGGAGGCTTGTAGCCGAGGGCCGAGTGAGGCCGCCGGCTGTTGTAGTAGGCAAGAAAGGCGGGCAACCAGGAAGTGCGCTCGGCGCTGTTGGAATA
>DAIDAU010000074.1 GCA_027310465.1 Rhodocyclaceae bacterium | reverse complement strand
GGTACATCTTGGGCCCCGGCTTTCGCAGCGTCTAAAATCCGCACGCCTTCTCCGGTTTTGTGCCTCATGTCCAAGTCGATTGCCGATTCCTGTCCTTGCGGCCGCTCCGCCCGTTACGACGCCTGCTGCGGCCCGCTGCATCGCGGCGCGGCGGCGCCCAACGCCGAGGCGCTGATGCGCTCGCGCTACAGCGCCTACGTGCGAGGCCTCGCCGATTACCTGCTCGCCACCTGGCACGCGTCGACGCGGCCGGCGGCGCTCGACCTCGCCGAGGAGCCGCGGCCGAAGTGGCTGGGCCTGGAAGTGAAGCGGCACCAGGTCACGGGCGCCGACAGCGCGATCGTCGAGTTCGTCGCGCGCTGCCGCATCGCCGGGCGCGGCCAGCGGCTGCACGAAACCAGCCGTTTCGTGCGCGAGGACGGGCGCTGGTACTACGTCGACGGCGACGTCGATTGATCCCTGACGGCGTCGATCTCCACCACGGCGCTGTCGATCGCTTCCACCAGCACCAGTGCGTCGGTATGGACCTGCCAGGCGTCTCCCGCGCGGAGGATGACGTCTTCGAGCATGCCGGGCGCGGTGATCCAGGCGCAGCCCGCGGTGCAGCGGATGCGCCGGCCGCGGCCGCGCGAGAGCCGCAGCGGCCGGTTCGCGCGCAGCAGGCATTCCAGTCCCGCGGCATCCACCGCGAGCCGGCCGGTCGGCAGCAGCAAGAGGTTTTCCATGGCGCCAGCGTAGCGATGCGGCGATCGGCGCAACAGACGCAGCCGGCGAGAATTGTGCTCGTCACAGTTGCGGCAATCGCAAACTGTTATGCTCGAATCTCCGCCGTGCTGTATCTCAACGACATCGATGGCCTGGCCGAGAATCCGTATCTTGCGAGGAGTCATCATGAACGCCCGATCCGACGAAGGCGCCGCTGCCTTCCCGTCCTATCCCGCATGAGCGAGTATCTCTACCATCGGCTCGCCGACGAATTCGCCGGCCTCATCGCCGAGCGGGTGCTGCAGCCGGGCGACCGGCTGCCTTCCGTGCGCCGGCTCGCGACGCAGAAGCGCCTGTCGGTGTCGACCGTGCTGCAGGCGCTGCGCCAGCTGGAGGACCGGGGACTCGTCGAAGCGCGGCCGCAAGCCGGCTTCTACGTGCGCCGGCGCGGACGGCTGCCGGCCGAGCCGGTCGCGGCGCGCAAGCTGTCGCGGCCAACCTTCGTCGGCGTCAACCAGCTGCTGATGCAGGTGCTGCACGCCAACGAGCAGCCCGGCGTATTGCCGCTCGGCGCCGCCTATCCGGCGCCCGGCCTGCTGCCGTCGCTGCGCATGCAGCGCATGTTCGCCAAGGTGGCGCGCGGCCGCGACGATCTGCTCGCCGTCGGCAGCTGCGTGCGCGGCAACGACGAGCGCCTGGTGCGGCAGATCGTGCGGCGCTCCTTCGATTGCGGCGCATCGCTGTCGCCCGACGAGATCGTCGTCACGAACTCCTGCACCGAGGCGCTGAACCTGTGCCTGCGCGCCGTGGCGAAGCCGGGCGACACCATCGCGCTGGAATCGCCGACCTACTTCGTGCTGCTGCAGATCATCGAGAGCCTCGGGCTCAAGGCGCTCGAGATTCCCACCGATCCGCGCACCGGCATCTCGGTCGAGGCGCTGGAGCTGGCGACGCGCAACGGCGCCGTCACCGCCTGCCTGCTGATTCCGAACGCCAACAATCCCCTCGGCTGCATCATGCCGGAGGAGAACAAGCGCCGCGTCGCCCAGTTGCTGGCCGAGCGCAACGTGCCGCTGATCGAGGACGACATCTACGGCGACCTGCATTTCGAAGGCGCGCGGCCCTGGCCGATCAAGGCCTACGACACCGCCGGCAACGTGATGCTCTGCTCGTCGTTCTCGAAGACGGTAAGCCCCGCGCTGCGCGTCGGCTACGTCGCGGCTGGGCGCTACCATGCCGAGGTCAACCTGCTGAAGACGCTCGCCAGCGGCGTCACCGGCGCCATGCCGCAGGCGGCGCTGGCGCAGTTCATCGAGGGCGGCGGCTTCGATCGCCAGGTGCGCCATGCGCGGCGTGCGTTTGCCGCGCAAGTGACACGCATGGCGGATGCCGTCGCGGAATACTTCCCGGCCGAGTGCCTGCTGTCACGGCCGCAAGGCGGCTTCGTGCTCTGGGTGGAGATGCCCCGCGCGGTGGACGCGCTGGAGCTGCATCGCGCGGCCGTCGCGGAAGGCATCGCGTTTACGCCGGGACAGCTGTTCTCGGCATCCGGCCGCTACCGCAACTGCCTGCGCCTCAACTGCGGCAATCCATGGGACGAGCGCTTCGACGCCGCGGTGCGGCGGCTCGGCGAACTGGTGCGCGTCCGGATCGGCTAGGCAGCGGCCACCATGCCGCCTACTTCGCTTTCGTCCAGGAGTCCTTGAGCGTCACGGCGCGGTTGAACACCGGCGCGCCGGGCCTGGAGTCGGCGCGGTCGGCGACGAAGTAGCCGTGGCGCTCGAACTGGAAGCGGTCCTCGGCGGCCGCTTCCCTCAGCGCGGGTTCGAGCTGGGCCGAGATCACCTGCTTGGCGGCAGGATTGATGTCGAGCAGGAAGTCGCGCTCGCCGGCGCCCGGATTCGGCACCGTGAACAGGCGGTCGTAGAGCCGCACCTCGCAGCCGTAGGCATGCTTCGCGCTGACCCAGTGGAGGTTGCCCTTGACCTTGTAGTTGTCGGCGCCCGGCGTGCCCGATTTCGAGTCGGCGAAGTAGTTGCAGTGGACCGCGGTGATGTTGCCCGCCGCATCCTTGTCGCAGCTGGTGCATTCGACGACGAAGCCATAGCGCAGCCGCACCTTGTTGCCGGGGAACAGGCGGAAATAGCCCTTGGGCGGATTCTCGGCGAAATCCTCGCGCTCGATCCAGAGCTCTTTCGAGAACGGGATCGGGCGCTTGCCGAGTTCCGGCTTCTGCGGATGGTTGGGCGCTTCGCAGAGTTCTTCCTGCCCCTCGGGGTAGTTGTCGATGACCAGCTTGAGCGGATCGAGCACGGCGATGCGGCGCAGCGCCGACTCGTTGAGATGCTCGCGCTGGCATTCCTCGAACACGCTCATGTCGATCAGCGAGTCGGCCTTGGTGACGCCGATCATGTCGGCGAAGCGGCGGAAGCCTTCGGGCGTGAAGCCGCGGCGGCGCGCGCCGACGAGCGTCGGCAGGCGCGGATCGTCCCAGCCGTCGACGTGCTTCTCGTCGACCAGCTGGATCAGCTTGCGCTTGGAGAGCACGACGTAGGTGAGGTTGAGCCGCGCGAATTCGATCTGCTGCGGCAGCGGGCGCGCCAGCAGGCCGCCGTCGGCGAGCTTGCCGAGCAGCCAGTCGTAGAACGGCCGCTGGTCCTCGAACTCGAGCGTGCAGATGGAGTGCGTGATGTTCTCGAGCGCGTCCTCGATCGGATGCGCATAGGTGTACATCGGGTAGAGGCACCACCTGTCGCCGGTGTTGTGGTGCGTCGCGCGGCGGATGCGGTAGATCGCCGGATCGCGCAGGTTGATGTTCGGCGATTTCATGTCGATCTTGGCGCGCAGCACGTGGGCGCCGTCGGCGAATTCGCCGGCGCGCATGCGGCGGAACAGGTCGAGGTTCTCCGCCGGCGCGCGGTTGCGGTAGGGGCTGTCGAGGCCGGCCTCGGTCAGCGTGCCGCGCGTGGCGCGCATCTCTTCGGCGGTCTGCGAATCGACGTAGGCGTTGCCGGAAGTGATCAGATGCTCGGCCGCCTCGTACATGAAGTCGAAGTAGTTCGAGGCGTAGTAGAGGTTCGGGCCCCAGTCGAAGCCCAGCCACTTCACGGCGTCGACGATCGAGTCGACGTATTCCTGCTCTTCCTTCTCCGGATTGGTGTCGTCGAAGCGCAGGTGGCACTGGCCGCCGTAGTCGCGCGCCAGGCCGAAGTTCAGGCAGATGCTCTTGGCGTGGCCGAAGTGCAGGTAGCCGTTCGGTTCGGGCGGGAAGCGCGTGCGGATCTTCGCCGGATCGGGCTGGCCGGCCTGCTGCTGCGGCCCGGGACCGGGCTTGCCCGACCAGCGCCGGCCGGCATATTTTCCCGAAGCCAGGTCGGCATCGACGATGTTGCGGATAAAATTGGAAACGACGGGCGCGCCGTCGTTGGGTTTGCTGGGGCTTGACACGAGACTTCCTCGAATTCGACCGTCCCGGCCATTCTACCCGACCGCATAAGACGGAAAGCAGCCGGCGATGCTTACGGAGGAGCAGTCATGGAGTTCTATCCCGCGGTCGCGGTATTCGTCGGAGCCGGCTTCGGCGCGCTGCTGCGCTGGTGGCTGAGCATGGTGCTCAATCCCGTCTTCCCCACGATTCCGCTCGGCACGCTGGCATCGAACCTGATCGGCGGTTTGCTGGTCGGTATCAGCGTGGCCTACTTCTCCCACAACACCAGCCTGCCGCCCGAGGCGCGCCTGCTGGCGATCACCGGCTTCCTCGGCGGGCTCACGACCTTCTCGACGCTCTCGGCCGAAGTGGTGACGCTACTCGGGCGCACCGAGTACCTGTAGGCGCTGACGGCCGCCGGCGCGCACCTGTTCGGCTCGCTGGCGATGACGGCGATCGGCATGATGGCGGTCAATGCCGCCATCGCCAAGGCTTAGGAAGGAGACGATCCATGCAGGGCATCTACCTCAAGTTCTACGTCGCCGAGAACCACAAGCACGGCAGCATCAGCGTCTATGAATGGCTG
>DAIDAU010000068.1 GCA_027310465.1 Rhodocyclaceae bacterium | reverse complement strand
TGAGGCTGTAGCTGGTGCGGCCGTCGGTGTCGCCGCGGCGCGTCACTTCACAGAGCTTCTCGGTGCGCATGAAGCCGAGCAGCGGCATCAGCACGTTGGGCGGCAGCGCGATCGCATGCACCAGGTCGGCCAGCCGCAGTTCGCCGCGCAGCAGCAGCATCTTGACCAGCAGCTCGAGCAGCAGCGAATAACTGAGGCCGGTGTCGTCGAGCGTGTGCGGCGCCGCGGGCAAGGCCGGCGGCGGCGTCTCGGCGAGTCGTGGCGTAACGGGAGAGTTCATCGATGGCTCCTCGTCGCGCTCAGTGCATCAGCCCGAACTGGCGCAGCGCCAGGTAGCCGATGGTGCCGAGCGCGATGGCGATGCCGAAGGGCAAGGTGCCGGCGGAAGTTGCGGCATCCAGGGTCGGCGCCGAGCCGGCGCCGAAGGCGAACAGAAGCAGCGTGATGTTGTGCACGGCGCGCCGCAGGCTGCCCTTCCACAGCAGGTAGATGAACGACAGCGCGCCTCCCGCGAGGAAGCTCGTGCAGATCGCCCACAGCGTATCGGGATACGAAAGGAAGGCGCCGCACATCGCCATGAGCTTGACGTCGCCGGCGCCCATGGCGCGCAAGAGATAGAAGGGCAAGGTCGCGGCGAAGCCGCAGGCCATGCCGCCCAGGGCGAGCAGCAAGGCGAGTTCGGCGGAGACATGGTATTGCGGCGCCAGCGTGTTGTACGCCAGCCCCGCGAGCGTGCCGCAGAACACCAGCAGGTTCGGGATGCGGCCGGTGCCGTAGTCCGACCAGGCCGCGGCGATCAGCAGCCCGATCAGCAGGCCGGTGCGCGGGTCGGCGACCAGCATCGAAAGCAGTTGCAGCGCCGCCTGGACTTCTGGATTCATTTGCATCTCTCCGTCATCACCGGCAGGGTTCTGAGCCGGATACCGCCGTGTTGATCGTCTGGCAGACCGAGACGTACAAGCTCGCTGTGTTATCCCCGACCGCCGCGACGGCGAGGAGGCAAGTCACCGCGATCAGGAAGCAGACAAGCGCATATTCGATGAGCGTCCCGCCTGCATCGCCCCTTATGAGTCCGTTATGTCCGGTCATGTCGATTTGCCTCAAGTTGGGGCCGGCGACTGGCGCCGGACCCCGTCAGCTTCTTAGGCGCAAGCCGATCCGCCGCCGCCGGTGCCGAGGGCGGTGTTCAGCGCGTTGCAAATCGCCTTGTAGACGACGTTGAGGTTGGTGCCGATCTTGCCGAGCGCCACCAGGCAGACGATCGAGATCAGCGCCGCGATCAGCCCGTACTCCACCATCGTCACGCCCTGCTCATCGTTGGCGAAGCGTTTGATGCCCAAGACCAGTTGGTTCATGAAATTTCTCCTTGCACGTGATGCCTGACTTCCGAAATCCCGACGTCGCGGGTCCTTTTCATCAGGCGCCGCCCGGTAGGGCCGCGACGATGATCCGCGCTGCCATCGAAGCCGGGTAAGGCGACGATCCGCAGCCTGTTGGCACTCTAGGTTCGCCGCGCGCGCCGCACATCGGAGCACTCTCCCTTTCCGGCCGGGACAATCCTCCCGACATCAGCGCGCCGCTCCGCCGACCCACGGCCGGCCCTGCCGCACCTGCTCGATGGCGCGCAGCACCACCTCGCCCGGCTGGTCCTTGCCGACCACGCCGAGCGCGCCGAGCGACAGCGCCTGCCGATGCACCTGGGCGTCGCGCACGCCGGTGAACACCAGCACCTCGCCGCCCGAGCGCTCGCGGATCGCGGGAATGAAGCCGAGGCTGCTGGCGCCCTGCAGGTCGATGTCGAGCAGCGTCACGTCGGGCTCGAGGTCGCAATAGACGAGCGCCTCGTCGGCGTTCGCCACGCAGCCGACCACCGTCATGCGCGGATATTCGCCCTGGATCAGCTTGCCGAGCCCCCACAGCACGGCGACGCTGTCGTCGACCAGCAGGACGCGCGTCGGCTTGGTTTCCAATGTCATAGCTCCACCCCGTCGCGGCGGCGCCAGACGCGGCGCGCCTTTCAGAAGCCACGATATGCGGGTGTCGCAAACCGCGCATCGGCGCGCTGTCCCGATCTGGGGATGACAAAGCTCCCGCGCGGCGGGAGCGAAGCGGAGGTCAGTGCGCGCGGTTCGGGTCGGACGGCGCGACGAGCTTGTTCTCGAGCGCGACCATGACGAGCTCGAGCCGGTTCTTGACGTCGAGCTTGCGGTAGATCGTCGTCAGGTGGTTGCGCAGCGTATGTCCGCTCATGTGCAGCTCGGCGGCGATGACGTCGCCCTTGGCGCCGCGCTGCGCCACGACGGCGGCGACGATCTGCTTCTCCTTGGGCGTCAGCGGCTCGACGATCCGGCCGCCGGGGCCGGCGCGCGACGGCCGCGTCATGGCGCCCAGCACGCGCGCCAGGGTGGCGCGCTCGACCCAAAGTTCGCCGCGGTGCACGTCCTCGATGGCGCGGATCAGCACGTCGGCGGCCTCTTCCTTGCGCACGATGCCGCGCGCGCCGAGCGCGACGGCGCGTTCGTGCTGCGCCGCGTCGCGCGTGCCGGTGAGGATCAGGAACTGCGCCGCGCTCTGCTCCATCAGATCCGGCAGGAAGTCGAGACTGTTCACGCCGCCCAGGTCGAGATCGAGC
>DAIDAU010000049.1 GCA_027310465.1 Rhodocyclaceae bacterium | reverse complement strand
TCAATCTCAAGAAGGTCGCCTGGATTCGTTGCGCCTACAAGCTCTCGAGCCGTCATGATCGACTGCGCCGGCGCGGCATGCTCACGACGCGCGAGGTGGCCGCGAAGTTCGGTGTCTCAAAGACAGCTGTGCGCGAATGGGGCCATCAGGGGCTCATCAAAAAATGCTATACGGACAGCCTGAACCGCGGACTGTGGGAGATCCCGCCGGGCAAAATCATCATCAAGGGCCATGGCGGCCCTCGCGGTTGCCCAGTACAACTCATCTCGATCACCGCGCCATCACAGGAATGAGGTGCAGTATGAAGCAATCGTCTTGTCCTTTGGCCGCCTCGGCCTCGCCGCAAGAATTGCGGTACCGTAATGGCTGGCCATCTCGGCATAGGTGCGGTTGAGACCGGGATCGTAGCGGTCGGGATTGGTGACGGCAGCCTTGAGATTGTCGCAGTTATGTGCCGGACATCGTTATGTGCCGAGTGCCGTCACAACCTGGATTTCTGAGCGTTATCTCCGCGCCGGCGGCAACATAACGAAGTGCTCGTGGCATGGTGATCTCCTTCTTTCCTCAGGAGATTATCATGCTGGAGAAGTACTACATCCGACCCACCACCATCGATCGCATTCACGAGTCCTGGATCGCGTCCGCAGTTGAGCAATACGTCAGCTGGATGGCAGAACGTCGCTACACGGATAGCAGCGTGTCTCGCCGGATTCCCATTGTGGTGAGCTTCGGCGAGTTCGCTAAAGCTCACGGCGCCAGCGATATCAAGAACCTGCCCGATCACGTCGAGCCGTTCGTGCAAGCGTGGGTTAGCGAGCGTGCTGGAGGACGACGCTCGGCTCGGCGCCGTAGGCAGGTCGGCAATGAAGTGCGCAATCCCATCCGCCAGATGCTGAGGCTGGCGGTCCTCGACTACATTGGCCGGGGGCGTCCTCATAAACCGGACAACCCGTTCGAGCGCCAAGCCCCGGAGTTTTTGAGGTACCTGACCGAAGAGAGGGGACTTCGCCGGCGTTCGATACACCAGTACCAATTTAATTTGCGTCAGTTCGCCGCCTACCTTGAGCGCCTCGGCGTCCACGACCTCGCAAAACTATCGCCAACTGTGCTCAGCGGGTTCATTGCCGAGTACGCCCCACCACGAGTTTCCTGGTCAACTGCGCGCAATGCATGCGGAGTTCTGCGGGTCTTTCTGCGTTATCTCAATCGTGAAGGGGTTATGGCCAAGGATCTCAGTTCGCTCGTCGAGTTTCCGCAATCGTACCGGCACGCTGGCGTGCCACGATCGATCAGTTGGGAGCAGGTCGAGCAAGTGCTGGCGGGTATCGACAGACGGTCCGCCTCTGGCAAGCGCGATTATGCGATGATGCTGTTGCTTGCGACCTATGGGCTGCGGGCAGCGGAGGTTGCCTCGCTCACGCTTGATGACATCGACTGGCGCAACGAACGGCTTAAGATCCGGGAACGCAAGGCAGGCAATACCACCACTTATCCGCTCTCGGCGGCGGTGGGAGCAGCGATCATCGAATATCTCAAAAACGGGCGACCAGCCACGACATGCCGCGAGGTGTTTATGCGCTGCTGTGCTCCGCACGCCCGGATTGGCTCCGCCGCGGTTGTCTGTCGCGCCGCCCATTTCATCCGCAAAGCCGGCATTAGCGTGCCACGAGCCGGTTCGCATGTCCTACGGCACAGTTGTGTGCAGCGCCTGCTAAACGCCAATTTCCCCCTGAAGCATATCGGCGACTACGTCGGCCACCGCAGCGCCTCCTCCACCCAGATCTACGGGAAGATCGCCGTCGAACAGCTGCGTGAGGTTGCATTCGGCAATGGGGAGGACGTGCTGTGAGCTCCGATGCACGTTTCCAGAGTTTTCTCGGCCGCGAGATCGAGCAATTCCTCGCCCACAAGCGCTCTTTGCGACGGCGCTATGTTGTCGAAGAGAAGACGCTCGCGCTGTTCGATGCCCACTTGTCGAAGAACAAAATTGGCAGCCTTAGTGAGGTAACCCCGGAACTGGTGGATGAGTTTCTTCTCTCGCGTCCGCGATCGCGGCCAAGAAGCTATAATCACCTACGCTCTACGGTGGGACGACTGCTTTCGTATCTCGTCGATCACGGGAAGATCGCCCAAACACCGCTGAGATCACCGCCGCGTCGCGGAAGATATCAGCGCACACCATTTATCTTTGACACAGACACAGCCACTCGGTTGCTCGCCCTTGCCAAGGCGCTCCCGAGCCATGGTGGTACGATCGAGCGTGGCAACACGTATTTCGTATTGTTCGCCGTGCTGTATGGGCTGGGATTGCGCGTCGGGGAGGCCTGCCGGCTGCACCTCAAGGACGTCGATCTGGAGCGGCGGTTGCTCATTATCCGGGAGACAAAATTCTACAAGAGCCGCCTCGTCCCATTTGGACCAAAGCTCGGAACGCTCCTGGCGCAGCATCTACGTCAACGCCAGAATACGGCGCACGCAGCTATTGCTGCGGGCGACGCGCCACTGTTCAGCTTGCGCGGGGGGCGGCCAATCAACCCTGGCACGATCAGCCAGACCTTTCACGCTATGGTCCCGAGCTTAAACCTGCAGATCCCGCCAGGCATTTCGCCGCCGCGCCTGCACGATCTGCGACACTCGTTTGCCGTCGGTACACTCACGCGCTGGTACAGGCTCGGCCTCGATCCTCAGACGAAGCTTCTTGCACTCTCGACTTTCATGGGGCACAGCGACATCAATTCCACTGCGGTGTATCTGACGCCGACCCCGGAGCTTCTCGAACACGCCAACCGCCGCTTCCGTGCCTTTGCTGCGACAACGCTCGGGGAGGATCAGTCATGACCCCCTCCCTCGGTACACTGGTTCAGTCATTTTTCACCGATCATCTCCCGGTACAGAAGGGCCTGCGGCTCGGTTCGATCCGCAGTTATCGTGACACGATCCGCCTGTTCCTGTGCTTCGTGTCCGAGCAGCGTGGTCACCGGATTGCTACACTGGCCCTTGATGACCTGACGTTCGAACGAAGTCTGGCGTTCCTGAGGCACCTGGAGCAAGAGCGCGGTAACTCGGTGCGTACTCGCAATCAACGGCGGGCAGCACTGAACACCTTCTTTGCCTACCTCGCTGTGCGTGCACCCGAGATGCTGGCGGTTTGTCAGCAGGTCGCGGCGATCCCCGTCAAGCGCACATCACTGCCCGATACACATTTTCTCGAGCGAGAGGAGGTAACGGCCTTGTTTCGTTCGCTGCCTCGACAAGGTCATCTCGCGCTGCGCGACCACACACTGTTGCTCTTCCTGTACAACACGGGCGCTCGGGTGCAGGAAGTTGCCGATCTTCGTATCGAGCACCTCGAACTCAAGCCGCCGGCCAAAGTCCATTTGCACGGCAAGGGTGACAAGTGGCGCACGTGCCCGCTTTGGGATGAGACAGTGAAGCATCTCCGGGCACTCCTGGCCCAGCGTAGCGCATCGCCAGGCGAGCCAGTCTTCTGCGCTCCGAAGGCCCATCCTCTAACGCGGTTCGGGATCTATAAGATTGTCCGACGACACGGCGCATCCTTCGATACACACGGGCCGAAATCCAGGCGGGTCAGTCCGCATCTATTCCGGCACACCGCCGCCTGCCACCTGCTAGAATCCGGTGTCGAAGTTAATGTCATACGGAGTTGGCTCGGGCACGTGAGTCTCGACACGACAAATCGCTATGCCGAGCTGACGCTGCGCGCTAAAGCCGAGGCGCTGCGCGCCTGCGAAGTGGGTTCTGATATTTCGGCGGTGTCCCGGGCTTGCGTCGCCTGGAGGGACGACAAAACCCTCCTCGACTGGCTCAATTCACTGTAGCGCATTATGTGCCCACGCGCCCGCGATCCTCCCCCGAAAGACCGGCCCAAGCCGTTACCAGCCACATAACGATGTCCGGCACATAAGCTCGATTTTGTTACCGGTAACAAAATCGAGCACGACATAGCTCGGCACCCCGCCAAAATACCGGAACGCCTCTTCGTGGAGCTGCGCCCAGACTTGCTGGCTGGATTGCCACACCACCCGCCGGAAGCTGCGCCGCGAGTAGCGCAGCGTCATCACGAACAGGCGGGGACGGCGGTACCGGCCGCTCCTGGGATCAATCGTCAGAGCGCCCTCGCCATAGTCGACCTGGGCCTCCTCGCCGGGAAGGAACTCAAGTCGATCAAACTGCTCGGGATCGCTGTGTCGCAACGTGCGCACAAACCGCTTGACGCTCTGGTAGCTGGACGGAAAGCCAAATTGATCGACCAGGTCCTGGTAAATCGCCTGCGCATTCCGCTTCAGGCGGACCTGTTCTTCGATCCACGTCCGATGTGGTTCGCAAGCCGAACGGGCCAGGTTGCTGGTGACCGTCGCTCCCGATGCCCCAGAAGCCGGTGGTCGGGGTGGAGGAATTTGGCCGTCTACGCTCACCGGGCCGGTGGTCACTTCCCCGGGGGAATTTGCCTCCGCATCAGCCCGCAGCGCCCGGTAACGCCGGATCGTCTTGCGGTCGACCCCCGTCAGCCTGTGGATCTCGCGCTGGCTGGCGTTGCGATCGAGTAACGTAAATACCGTGCTTTGCAGGTGTGGCTTCAAGACGTTCAACTCCCCGGCCCCTTGCTGGTTAAAGGGACCGAAAATAAACGTCCTGCCTGATCGGCTACCGCTGTTCAGCGGCGCTGACCGCGATTATCGAGTGGGGGAGTTTCAAGTGAC
>DAIDAU010000532.1 GCA_027310465.1 Rhodocyclaceae bacterium | reverse complement strand
AGTTGCAGGCGGCCGAACAGCTCGCGCAGACGGGCGGCTGGCTGCACCTGCCGGCACATCGCGCGGCGCTCGCCGCGGTCGACGCCGATCTGTGGCGCACGCTGCGGCGGCTGCTCGATGCCTCGCCCTTCCAGCCGCCGCGCGTACGCGACGTGGCGAAGGCGACGGGCACGCCGGAGGAGACGGTGCGCGGGCTGATGAAGCGCGTCGCCCGCGTCGGCCTCGCCTACCCGGTGGCGCACGACCACTATTTCACCGCCGAGGCGGTGGCGCAGCTCGCCGCGCAGGTCGACCGGCTCGACCGCGAGGCCGGCGCCGTGCGCGCCGCCGCCTTGCGCGACGCCATCGGCGGCGGGCGCAAGCTGGCGATCCATATCCTCGAATTCTTCGACCGCGTCGGCTACACTCGCCGCGTACGCGACGAGCACGTCCGCCGCCAGCCGGGAACCGAAAGACAATGGGTCTTGCAATGAACAACGGAAGAGAGCGTTCCCCGGTGGGGCGGCCGGTCTTCAAAACCGGCAGGGGCGGCCAAGCGGTCCCTGGTGGGTTCGACTCCCACTCTCTTCCGCCACATCCATGACGACGCGGCCGATCTTCAAGGGGGCGATTCCCGACGGCCTCCTCTACGACGCCGACTACGACATGTGGGTGCGGCGCGAAGGCGACGACGTCGTCGTCGGCGCCACCAGCTACGGCCTCTTCCGCGCCGGCGAGATCATCGGCTTCACCGCCAAGCCGCGCGGCGCGGACGTGATGATCGGGCGCAGCCTCGGCACCGTCGAGTGCGCGAAGACGGTGCTGGCGGTGCATTCGCCCGTCAGCTTCGTGCTCGAGCAGGCCAACGAGGCACTCGAGGAGCGCGCGATGCCGATCAATGCCGATCCCTACGGCGCCGGCTGGATGGCGCGCGGCCGTCCCGTCGCCTGGGAGGGCGAGAATGGGCGACTGCTCGACGCGGCCGCCTATCGGGCGCAGCTTCGGGCGCGCGACCCGAGCGCGGAAATCACATGAAGAAGAAGCTCGCGATCCTGCTGTGGGCGGCGAACGAGGATCGCCCCGAGCTGTGCGCGACACCGTTCGTCCAGGCGATGGCGGCCTGCGCGCTCGACTGCGAAGTGGAAATCCATTTCACCGGCCGCGCCACGCGCCTGCTGATTGCCGGCGTCGCCGATCGCCTCTATCCGACCGACAACGGCAACAAGTCGATTTACGTCTTCATGAAGGAGGCCGCCTACATGGGCGCCGAATTCATCGCCTGCGGCATGGCGTTGGGCACGCATACGCAAGCCGGCGAGACGTTCGTTCCGGAATATTCCGGGAATGCGACGGCGACGGAGTTCACCTTGCGTGCTCTGGATCCGGAGTGGGCGACGTTGATTTTTTGAAGCGAGCGAGAACTCAACTCGTAACGAAGCCGATCGGCCGCTTCTTCCCTGTGCCGGCCGGCGTCATCAACTGCCTGATGGCGTCCAGGATGCCGACGATCGCTTGATCTTGAGAGGCAAGCTTCCTTTCGAGACGAGTTTCCAGCTCGTCGAGCCGCTTAGCCAGTTCCCGATGGCCGGCAAGAAGCTCGCGAAGCTGCGCGAAGGTGCGCACGACGTAGATCGACGTTTCAATAGCGCGAGGGCTATTCAGGACAGTGGCCGCCATGATCGCGCCGTGCTCGGTAAAGGCGTAGGGCGCAAAGCGCGGATCCCGGTGCTTCTGTAGACCGGTCGCAATTTGCGACCGGTTCAGTGCCGAAACTTCCTCACCGGTCAGCCTGAACATGAAATCCGGCGGAAACCGTGCGGCATTGCGCTTCACCTGTTCGTTCAGGCGCTTGGTCGGTACGCCGTAGAGTACGGCAAGATCGGCGTCGATCAGCACCCGCTGGCCGCGCAGCGCGAGGATGCGGCTGGCGATGGGCATCGACTGCGATCGGGGTGGCTTCGGATGGATCAGACGGTGTCATGCCGATATCATACTACGCGCGCCTCGGCGGAGCCTGCCTTTAACCGCCAAGGGCGACGGGTGGTCGTCGCCGCTTCGTGTCCCCGGGGGACATGGAGCGCAGCGGACCACCCCGTCGGCACGAGCGCACCGCACCCTCAATTACCGAGAACCTCGACCCGGAACCCGCCTAACAACCGCAAACACCGCCACCACGAACAACGCGGAAAACGCCAGCACCGACCACTCCGCGATCGACAACCCCAGCAGCTTCCACGGCCGCTCGTTGCACAGCCCGCTGGCGTTGAACAGCAGCGGCATGCGCTCGCCCGCCCAGTCGACGAGCCGTTCCCACCACGGCGCGCTGGCGACGCAGTTGGTCTCGTGGGCGAAGCGCTGTATCCAGATCTGATAGCCGGCGACGTAAGCGCCGGCTGCGGCGGCGATCGCCATGACGAGCGCGGCGAGCCGGCGCGCCGGCGCTTGCCGGGCGACCAGCAGTCCCAGGATCGCGGCGGCGGCGACCAACAGGTAGAGCATGCGCTGCAGGATGCACAGCGGGCAGGCGGCGAGGTTCAGCGTCTGGGCGAGGATGACGCCGCCGCCGACCAGTCCGAGGCTGACGAGGGCGCTGGCCGCGAAGGGCGCGCGCGGATTGGCGAGAAGCTTGTTCATGGCGAGGCGTGAGGTTGCCGAAGGCGCCATTCTAGCGGGCCGGCACGCGTCCGGCCGAGGCTAGCGCGTCTCGCGGCCCTTCAGCAGCGCGGCTATTTCCTCCGGCGGGATCGGCCGGCAGACGTGGTAACCCTGCAGCAGCAGGTCGTGGTCGCTTCGCATGCCCTCGAAGAAGCGGCGCTGCTCATCGAGCTCGACGCCTTCGGCGACGATCTTCAGCGACAGGCTGCTGCCGAGGCTGACGATGGCGTTCACCACGGCATCGTCGTCGCGGTTGTGGCCGAGGCCGCGCACGAAGGACTGGTCGATCTTCAGCGTGTTGATGGGGAACTGCTTGAGATAGTTGAGGCTGGAATAGCCGGTGCCGAAGTCGTCGACGGCGATCTCGCAGCCCAGCGCGCGCAGGCCGTTGAGCGTGGCGATCGAGCGCTCGACGTCCTCCATGACGGCGCCTTCGGTGATCTCGAGCTCGAGCTGGTGTCCTGCGAGGCGGTATTCGACGAGGGTGCGGCGCACCAGTTCGACGAGGTCGGTCTGGCGGAACTGCACCGCCGAGAGATTGACGGCGACGCGCAGGTCGTCGACGCCCGCGGCCTGCCACGCGGCGACCTGCGCGCAGGCGCGGCGCAATACCCACTCGCCGATGGGCACGATGAGGCCGGACTTCTCGGCGATCGGAATGAAGGTCGAGGGCGCCACCGTGCCGAACTCGGCGGAGTTCCAGCGCAGCAGCGCTTCGACGCAGACCACGCGCCGGCGGTGCAGGCACCACTGCGGCTGGTAGTGAAGCGTCAGCTCGCCGGCATCGATGGCGTGGCGCAGGCCGTTCTCGATGCGCAGCGCCTCCTTCATGCGCGCCGACATGTCGGCGCTGTAGAACTTGAGCGTGTTGCGGCCGAGTTCCTTGGCGCCGTACATCGCGATGTCGGCGTTGCGCTGCAGCGTGGCGGCGTCGCCGGCGTCGAGCGGCGCCAGCGTGATGCCGACGGAGAGGGTGGTGAACAGCTCGTGCCCGTCGACCTCGAAAGGCGCCTCGAATTCGTCGAGCAGCGCCTGCGCCTTGGTGGCGACGTCGGCCGCGCTGCGCACGTCGTCGAGCAGGATGGCGAACTGGTCGCCGCCGAGGCGGCACACCGTATCGGTCTCGCGCAGGCAGGCCAGCAGGCGGCCGCCGACCGCCTTCAGCAGCGCGTCGCCGACGTCGACGCCGAGCGATTCGTTGATGACCTTGAAATGGTCGAGGCCGGCGTACATCAGCGCCAGCATGCGGCTGTGGCGCGTCATGTGGGCCAGCGCCTGGTTGAGGCGGTCCTGGAACAGCACGCGGTTGGGCAGGCCGGTCAGCGTGTCGTAGTTGGCGAGGTATTCGAGGCGGCGCTCCGACTCCTTGTGCTCGGAGAGGTCGGAGAAGATGGCGACGTAATGCGTGACGTCGCCGCGCGCATCCTTGACGGCGCGGATGCTGAGCCACTCCGGATAGATCGAGCCGTCCTTGCGGCGGTTCTGCAGCTCGCCCTTCCAGCGGCCCTGTTCGCCGAGCGTCCGCCACATGGCCTGGTAGAACTCCTTCGAATGCGCGCCGGACTTGAGCACCGCCGGCGTCTTGCCCGCCACTTCCTCCTGGCGGTAGCCGGTGATGGCCGAGAAGGCGGGATTGACGCGCAGGATGCGCGCCGCGCCGTCGGTCACGGTGATGCCGTAGGGGCTGTTGGCGAAGACGGTGGCGGCGAGCTGCAGATCGTTCTCGCGCGCGTGGAGCTCGTCCACCGTGTCTTCGAGCTGCCGGGCATTGCGCATCAGGCGCCGCAGCGAGAACAGCAGCATCAGCAGCAGCGCGCCGGCCAGCGCCGCCAGGCCGAGGCGGAAGCGGTCGGCCTGGCGCTCTCCGGCCAGCACATCCTCCTGGAAGGCGCGGCTGAGCTCGCGCGCGAGCGGCGCCGTGGGCGGGAAGACGATCTGCCGCGTCAGCTCGTCCGCCAGCGGCCGGAAGCGCAGGATCGCTTCGGCATGGGCGGCGAGATTGAGCGCGTTCCGGCGCAGCGGCGGCGGGGCATCGCGCACGTCGGCGCGAACCGCGCGGACGCCCTCGGCGACCCGCGCGGCGAGGCTGTCGTCGGCGCCCGTGCCGTAGCGCAGCGTGGCGGAATAGAGGTCGCCGACGTGTTCGGCGAGCCGCGGCGCGACCACGCGATGGCGCAGCTCGTCGACGGCGCGTGGCAGGTAATGCAGCGAATTCTTGAGCACCGCGTTGGCGGACTTGAAGCGTTCGACGCGCTCGCGATGCTCGTCCAGCGCTTCGAGGTAGCGGCGGTACAGCTCGTCGATGCGCGCGTTGCCGCGCGACGCGATGGCGCCGTCGCCCGCGCCGAGCGCTGCCGCGGCGGCGGCCGTGCCGGCGACGATGCGGTTGACGCCGTCGTAGTTGGCGACCAGTCCGTAGCGCAGCTTGAGGACGTTCTCGGCGAGCCGCGCCTGCTGCTCGTCGAGCACATCCAGCGCATCGCCGGCCAGCGCGATCCGCCGCCCGTTGGACAGCGACCCGGCCGCCAGCGCCAGCAGCAGGAGCAGCGCCAGCAAAGCGGCGGACAGCCAGGACCACAGCGGGATGCGGCGCACGTTCACTGGAATACCCTCCCCCCGGCCCCCTCCTCAAGGGAGGGGGTGACGACGGTTCGCCGCTGCGCGGCTCCGGGCCATGGCTTGCGTCCCTTCGGGCGGCCGTGCGGGGCGCTCACAGCGGCTCGCCCTGGTAGCTGCCGGTCAGCGCGCCGAGGAACTCGGCGATCAGCGCGGTTTCCTCGCGCGTGAGCTCGCGCCCGAGCTGGTACTTCGCCATCAGGCGGATGGCCTCGTCGAGCGTGCGCACGCTGCCGTCGTGGAAGTAGGGCGCCGTGCGCGCGACGTTGCGCAGGCTCGGCACCTTGAAGAAATGCCGGTCGGCTTCGCGGCCGGTTACCGTGAAGCGCCCCTGGTCCTCGGGGCCGTCCTTGCCGCGATCGGCGAAGAAGTTGCCGAACACGCCGAGGCCGGCGTAGAGGTTGCCGCCGATGTTCACGCCCTGATGGCAGGAGGCGCAGCCGAAATCCTTGAACAGCCGGTAGCCGCGCAGTTCGCGCTCGCCGAGCGCCGACTTGTCGCTGCGCAGCCAGCGATCGAAGCGCGCGTCCGGCGTGACCAGGCTGCGCTCGAAGGCGGCGATGGCGTCCTTGATCGCCGCCGCCGCGACGCCGCCCGCGTAGAGATGGCCGAAGGCGTTGCGGTAGTAGTGGTCCTGCCTGAGCTTGGCGGCGACCTCGTCCCAGCTGGAGGCCATCTCGGCGGGATTGTGCACCGGCCCGGCGGCCTGGTCCTCCAGGCTCGCGGCGCGGCCGTCCCAGAACTGGCGGAAGTTGAAGCCGCTGTTGAAGACCGTCGGCGTGTTGATCGCGCCGGTCTGGCCGCCGATGCCGACGGCGGTGCGCCGGCCGTCGATGCCCGCCTGGTCGAGCTTGTGGCAGCTGGCGCAGGCGATGGAATCGTCATGCGACAGGCGGGTATCGTGGAACAGCTTGGCGCCGAGCGCCGCCTTGGCCGCATTGACTTCCACGGTCTGCGGCAACGGCGAGATCGGCTCGGAGTCGAAGGCCGCGCTTTCGCCGGCCGCCTCGCGGCCCGGCGCGGCGGGCGGCGGCGCCCCCAGGTACCAGGCGGCGATCGACGCCAGCACGAGCAGGGCCGCCGCACCGGCGGCGAATGCCGCTACGGTCCTTGCAAGGGAAGAGTGCCCCGACATATTCGAGCGCCGTCCACAATCCATTACTTTCGGTATAGGCAATGCTACTACGCCTGCATACCGAAGTCGACGCGTCCGGCGCGCGGCGGCGTTTTCGCTACGCCGCCGGAATATCCGGGATCACAGCACCATGCCGGCCCCGACGGTATTGTTGGTGGCCTCGTCGATGACGATGAAGGCGCCGGTGGCGCGGTTCTCCGCGTAGCCGTCGGCGAAGATCGGCTGCGCCAGGCGGAACGATACCTGGGCGATGTCGTTCATCGCCAGCGCGTCGGCCGCTTCGCGCCGCAGGCTGTCGAGGTTCAGGCGGTTCTCGATGGCGGCGAGTTTGGCGGGCGCCGAGCGCGTGGTGTGGCGCAGCAGGTAGCGCCGGTTCGGATCGAGCGGCGCCTCCGACAGCCAGCAGAGGTTGGCGCGCACCGCGGTGCGCGCCTCGGGGGCGGGGC
>DAIDAU010000505.1 GCA_027310465.1 Rhodocyclaceae bacterium | reverse complement strand
CGAGGTCGTAGATGGTGACGATCGCCGGGTGGTTCATCGAGCCGGCGGCCTTCGCCTCCTGGTTGAAGCGGGCCTCGTATTCGGTGCGCTCGTCGGGGTCGATCGAGAGGTTGATGGTCTTGATGGCGACGGTGCGGCCGAGCACCGGATCGTTGGCGCGATAGACGACGCCCATGGCGCCGCGCCCCAGCTCGGAGATGATTTCGTAGCGCCCGAAATGGCTGTCCATGTCCCGTCCTACGCCGTGCGGTGCCTTCGCGTCACTTCTGCGCCGGCCGCTTGGCCTTCACCGCCCTGAACACCGGGCCCCAGATCGGATGGCCGGCCTCCGCGGGCGTGAGTTCCATGGCCGGATCGACGTCGAGCGCCTTGCCGAACTCGTCGCGGCAGACGTGCGTCTTGCCGGTGACGCAGCCGATGAACGCCAGGTACTTGTGCGCCCTGACCTGTTCCTGAGTGTTGAGGCCGAGCTCCAGCGCGGACTGCAGGTTCTTCGTCGCCGCCGGATA
This sequence comes from Rhodocyclaceae bacterium, assembly GCA_027310465.1. Classification (GTDB taxonomy): domain Bacteria; phylum Pseudomonadota; class Gammaproteobacteria; order Burkholderiales; family Rhodocyclaceae; genus Nitricoxidireducens. The sequence continues at coordinate 1,047 of DAIDAU010000505.1, read as the reverse complement.
GCTGCCTTCGGCATACTCGTCGACGCCCGCCTTGAGCGCATCGGCGCCCTTGCTCGGCAGCGGATTCAGACTGCTCAGATTCGGCATCGAGGAACAACCGGCCAACAGCGCAATGGCGAGCGCGAGCAGCATTCTCGTAAACATTCGACGTCTCCTCCCTGTCAGAACTTGTGCTGGATCTTGATCTTCTCGCCCGCCGTGCCGTCGATGGTCGTGACGTAAGGTGCGAACGTGGTATTGCGAATCTCGACGCGGTGCTGGCCCGGGCTCAGGACCAGATTCTTCAGCGGCGGGCTCACGCCCTTCTTCTGGCCGTCCACGTAGACCTCCCCCCACGGCAGGATCGCCAGCAACACGGCAACCTTGGCCTCGGGCGCCTTGGGTTCCGAAGCCTTGGCCGCGGGTGCCTTGGGCTGCACGCTCTTCTTCTCCGGCGCCGCGACCTCCTGCGTGTCGCTCTTGGCCGTTTCGACGCTCGCGGGGGTGGTTTCGGCCTTGTGCCCGACCCGCCACAGCAGGGCTCCGCCGATCAGCACCAGCGCCGCGGCGGCGGCCAGCCACAGCCGCTTGCGCCCGGATGCGCCCGTGGCCGCGGCGCTGCCGGCGTCCGCGGTCGCGGAGGGTGCCGTGGTGCCGCTCTTCGGCGGCGGAGGCGTCGGGCCCGCAGTTCCAGGCATGATGGTGTAGACGGAATGCTCGCGCACGTGCTTGTCGGTGTGCGTCCCCTCGAACTGGAACAGGCGCGCGAAGTCCTTCGAGAGGCAGGAGACGACCTCGTAGTAGGAGCGCGAGACGAGGATGCTGCCCGGCTCGGCGAAGCTCATGATGCGCTGGGCCACGTTGATGCCGTCGCCGATCATGTTGAGCTGGCCGTTGATGTCCTTGATGAGCCGCACCGTCCCGAGGTTGATGCCCATGCGCACGCGCAGCGCCGGGCCGACCTGCGGGCCTTCTCCGGCGATCCCGTCGCGCAGCGCCAGCGCCGCGAACAGGCAGTCCTCGGGATTGCCGAGGAAGCTGACGGCCGCGCCGTCGCCGGTGTCGAGC
>DAIDAU010000501.1 GCA_027310465.1 Rhodocyclaceae bacterium | reverse complement strand
GTCGATGAGCACGACGTCGAATTTCGGCTGGGCGCTGCTGGTGAAGTCGAGCACCAGGGCCTCGCGCAGCTTCTCGTAATAGATGCTTTCCCACTTCACCCGGATGCCCGTCAGCCGCTCGAACTCGGGGATCAGCGCGATCGCCGCCTCGTAGCCGGGGCGCGGCAGGAAGGAGGCGGTGATGGTGACGCCGCGATAGGGCTGGGCCGCCTTGGCATAGCTCCAGGCGGCCTTTGCGGCGCTGTCAGCCGCGCCGGCGGGCGCGAGCGCGGCCAGCGCGAGCGCGGCTGCCGCGCACGCGGTGCAGAGCCGCCGGGCAAGGTGAAGGAGTCTGCGAGCGTTCATGGGACCAGACCGGACATTACCCATATGGGCAATCTAGATCAATGGTCGCCGTGCCGCTAAGGTTATAGGGGAAACCCCAGCTCGAACCGCAGGAGCGCCTCGCCGTCGCGGTCCCGCGGCCCGAGCGGGTAGAATTCCGCACTTGCCCAATGGCTCACGCCGCAGGAGATTCGCCATGCCGCAGTACCGTTCCCGCACCTCGACGCAAGGCCGCAACATGGCCGGCGCGCGCGCCCTGTGGCGCGCCACCGGCATGAAGGACGGCGACTTCGGGAAGCCGATCATCGCCGTCGTCAATTCGTTCACGCAGTTCGTGCCGGGCCACGTGCATCTCAAGGACATGGGCCAGCTGGTGGCGCGCGAGATCGAGGCTGCCGGCGGCGTGGCCAAGGAGTTCAACACCATCGCCATCGACGACGGCATCGCCATGGGCCACGGCGGCATGCTCTATTCGCTGCCGTCGCGCGACCTCATCGCCGACTCGGTCGAGTACATGTGCAACGCGCACACCGCCGACGCGATGGTCTGCATCTCCAACTGCGACAAGATCACGCCGGGGATGCTGATGGCCGCGCTGCGGCTCAACATCCCGGCGGTGTTCGTCTCCGGCGGCCCGATGGAGGCCGGCAAGGTGCAGTGGCACGGCGCGCCGCGCGCCGTCGACCTGATCGACGCCATGATCGAGGCGGCCGACAGCAAGAACTCGGATGCCGAAGTCGCCGCGATGGAGCGCAGCGCCTGCCCGACCTGCGGCTCCTGCTCCGGCATGTTCACCGCCAATTCGATGAACTGCCTCGCCGAGGCGCTCGGCCTGGCGCTGCCCGGCAACGGCACGCTGGTGGCGACGCACGCCGACCGCAAGGATCTGTTCCTGCGCGCCGGCCGGCTGATCGTCGAACTCGCAAAGCGCTGGTACGAGCACGACGACGCCAGCGTGCTGCCGCGCTCGATCGCCACCTTCGCCGCCTTCGAGAACGCCATGACGCTCGACATCGCCATGGGCGGCTCGACCAACACCGTGCTGCACCTGCTCGCCGCGGCGCAGGAGGCGGGCGTCGCCTTCACCATGCAGGACATCGACCGCCTGTCGCGCCGCGTGCCGTGTCTCTGCAAGGTGGCGCCGGCGACGCAGAAGTACCACATGGAAGACGTGCACCGCGCCGGCGGCATCATGGCCATCCTCGGCGAGCTCGACCGCGCCGGCCTGATCCGCCGCGAAGTGCACACGGTGCACGAG
>DAIDAU010000486.1 GCA_027310465.1 Rhodocyclaceae bacterium | reverse complement strand
GGGGTGCATAGGATGCTGAAGGCGAAATGCGGTGGTGCGACGCTCGTGCCGACGGGGTGGTCCGCTGCGCTCCATGTCCCCCGGCGGACAAAGACGATAAAGCGTCCGCCTCCTCCTTTACTTACGCGCAGCGGACCACCCCATCAGCCCGAGCGGGAACCGCCGAAGGAGTTCCGACCAGAACGGCAGAGCATCAAGCCAAGGGTGGCGGGGGGTCGTCGACGCGTAGGTAAAGGAGGAGGCGGACGCCTTATCGCTCTTGTCCGCCGGGGGACACGAAGCGGCGACGACCCCCCGTCGCCCTTGGCGGTTAAGCGCTTCCCGTTGGCGGTCAAGAGCCTCAATTGACATGCGCTACCAGATCACCGCATACCGCCGCGACGAAGGCGTGACCACGCTGCTCGTCGACGCGCCGAGCAGCGACGAGGCGACGGCGAACACGGCGGCGCAAGGCTATGAAGTCGTCTCGCTGCGCGAACTCGGCGGCTGGAAGCTGGCGGCGCGCCGCGAGCCGGCCTTCGATCTGCTGCTGTTCAGCCAGGAACTGCGCTCGCTGCTCGAGGCCGGACTGTCGCTCATCGAGAGCCTCAACGCGCTGTCGCGCAAGGAAGAGGCGAGCAGCGCCAAGCGCCGCCAGATCGAGGGGCTGATCCGACAGCTGCGGCAGGGCCAGTCGTTCTCGGCGGCGCTGCGGCAGTTTCCGTCGGTGTTTCCGCCGCTGTATCTCGCGCTGGTCGCGGCCTCGGAGCAGACCGGCGATCTCGGCGGGGCGCTCGGGCGCTTCATCGACTACCGCATCCGCATGGACGCGGTGAAGAAGCGGCTCGCCGCGGCCTCCATCTATCCGGCGCTGCTGCTCGGCGTCGGCGGCTTCGTCATCCTGTTCCTGATGACCTACGTGGTGCCGCGCTTCTCGAAGGTCTACGAGGATCTCGGCGGGCAGTTGCCGCTGATGTCGCGGCTGCTGCTGCAATGGGGCGGGCTGATCGAGGGCTACGGCTGGCAGATGCTGGTTGCGCTCGCCGTCGCGATCGCCGCGGGCGTGGCCGTCTTCAGGCAGCGCCGCTGGGGCTGGGGCACCCTGCTGCGCGGACTGTTGCGGCTGCCGCTGCTGGCGCCCGTGCGCGAGCGCTTCCGCGCCTATGCGCTGGCGCGCTTCTACCGCACCATGGGGCTGCTGCTGCAGGGCGGCATCCCGGTGGTCACGGCGATGGGCATGTCGCGCGAGCTGCTCGACGAGGAGATGGCGAGCTCGCTCGACGTCGCGCTCGAGGGCGTGCGCAGCGGCATGGCGCTGTCCGAGGCGATGGAGCGCGGCCGCCTGGCGCCGGCCGTGGCGAGCGACCTGCTGCGCGTCGGCGAGAAGGCCGGCGACATGGGCGAGAAGATGATGCGCATCGCCGATTTCCACGACGACGAGACGGCCCGCTGGGCCGAGTGGTTCTCCAAGCTGTTCGAGCCGCTGCTGATGCTGACGATCGGCCTGTTCATCGCCTTCATCGTCGTCCTGCTCTACATGCCGATATTCGAACTCGCCGGGAGCGTGCAATGAACCACACCGAGGAACGGACGGAACCGAAGGGCTCGGCCTGGTCGGGCGTCGACCGCCGCGCGGCGCGGCCCGAGCGCCGCAAGTCCGCGGTCGACCGCCGCGCCATCGAGCGCCAGGACCTGCCGCCGCTCGACATCGACCGGCTCTATCAACTGGCGCCGGCGTTCGAGGTGCTGCCCTACGCCGAGGCGCAGGCGCGCTGCTGCATGGCCGCCTTCGACGAGGGCGCGCTGCTGCTGGTCGCCGACCGGGCGGCGGCGCCGACGCTGATGCCCTGGGCCGACGCCTACCTGCGCCGGCCGTTCACGCTGCGCTTCGCGCCGGCCGGCGACATCGCCGCGGTGCTGGCGCATCACGGCGAGACGATGCGCGCGATGGACGCGCTGCCGGCCTATGCGGTGGAGCAGCAGGCGGCCGGCGAGGGCGTCGAGGTGCTGCGGCTCGATACCATCCAGATGGAGGAGAGCCCCATCGTCCGCCTGACCAATTCCACCCTCTACGATGCCTACAAGGCCAAGGTGAGCGACATCCATCTCGAGGCGACGGCGGACGGACTGCGCATCAAGTACCGCCTCGACGGCGTGCTGTCGACGATCGCCGAACCCAAGGGCAGCCAGACGGCGGAGCAGGTGATTTCTCGGATCAAGGTCATGGCCGAACTCGACATCGCGGAAAGGCGCATCCCCCAGGACGGACGCTTCAAGGTCGCGATCGACGGCCGCGAAGTGGACTTCCGCGTCTCCATCATGCCCAGCATCCACGGCGAGGACGCCGTGCTGCGGATTCTCGACAAGCAGGCGCTGACCGATCAGATGGCGAGCCTCACGCTCGAAAGCCTCGACTTCGAGGGCGAGTTCATGCGCACCGTGCGGCGCCTCGCGCGCGAGCCCTACGGATGCTGCTGGTCACCGGCCCGACGGGCAGCGGCAAGACCACGACGCTCTACGCCGTCATCAGCGAGATCAACACCGGGCACGACAAGATCGTCACCATCGAAGACCCGGTCGAGTACCAGCTGCCCGGCGTGCTGCAGATTCCCGTCAACGAGAAGAAGGGCCTCACCTTCGCCCGCGGGCTGCGCTCGATCCTGCGCCACGATCCGGACAAGATCATGGTCGGCGAGATCCGCGACGCCGAGACGGCGCAGATCGCCGTGCAGTCGGCGCTGACCGGCCACCTGGTGTTCACCACGGTGCACGCCAACAACGCGCTCGACGTCATCAGCCGCTTCCTGCACATGGGCGTGGCGCCGCAGAGCTTCGTCTCCGCCATCAACGGCATCCTGGCGCAGCGCCTGGTGCGCACCAACTGCCCGCATTGCAGCGTGCCCGACCAGCCGGACCCGGATCTGCTGGCGGACTCCGGCATCTTCCCCCACGCGGCGAGCGAGTTCCGCTTCTTCAAGGGGCGCGGCTGCGCGCAGTGCCGCGGCACCGGCTACCAGGGGCGCAAGGCCATCGCCGAGCTGCTGCGCCTCAACGACGACCTGCGCGAGCTGATCGTCGGCGCCGCGCCGCTGCGCCGCCTGCGCGAGGAAGCGCAGCGCGCCGGCATGCGCGACCTGCGCGAAGCGGCGCTCGACCTGGTGCGCCGCGGCGAATCGACGCTCGAGGAAATCAACCGTGTCACCTTTGTCGCGTGAGCGCGTCCTCGTCGGCCTCGCGCCCGAGCGCCTGTCGGCGCTGTCGGTCGGCGGCGGCTGGTGGCGGCGGCCGCGGCTCGTCGACCGCCACACCGTGCCGCTGCCGGAGCAGGACGCCGCGCACTGGGACAAGGGCGTCGCCGCGCTCGAGAAGCTGCTCGGCGAGCCCTCGTGGCGCGGCCGCGACGTCGGCATCATCCTGTCCGGCCATTACGTGCGCCACGCGGTGATCCCGCCCGGCGCCGGCATGAGCGACGCGGAGCGCCGCAATCTCGCCGAGGTCGTGTTCCGCGAAGTGTTCGGCGACCTGGCGCGCGACTGGGAGTTGCGCGTCAGCCCGTCGCAGGGCGCGCGGCCGACGCTCGCCTGCGGCGTGCCGCGCACGCTGCTCGCGGCGATGCGCAACGCCTGCAAGGGCCGCGCGAGGCTCGCGTCGGTCCAGCCGAGCCTGATGCCGGTGTTCAACCGCGCGCGCCGGCAGATGGCCAAGGCCGTCGGCTGCCTCGCGCTCGTCGAGCCCGGCCGAGTCACGCTGAGCGCGCTCGAGAACGGCGTCTGGAAATACGTCGACAGCCGCGCCGGCGGCGGCCAGCTGCTGCCGCAGTTGCTGCTCGAGGAAACCGAGCTGCACGCGCGCCAGCCCGGCGGCATCCTCTGGGTCTGCGATCTGGCCGGCGACGCGCTGCTGCCCGGCGGCAGCTTCTGGAGCCACGAGCGCATCGAGCCGCCCCGGCTGGCGGGCGTCGATGGCATCTCCAGCCTCGCGATCTGGGGGATGGGGTGAAGACGATGAATGGGCTCATCGTCGGTGCGGCGCTCGGGAACCGCTGTGCCAGTGCGCGGCCCGCACCGAACGCCCGCCCGCGCACCGAAGCCGACTGACATGCAACGCCTCTGGCTCGACTACCAGCGTCCAGACCCGGAAAGGCGGCGGCCCGGGATGATCCTGCTCGGCGTCGGCGTCGTCGCCGCCGCGCTGACCTCGGTCGACTATCTCGCCGTCGCGGCGGAGCGCGACGACGTGCAGGCGCAGGTCGAGGGCCTGCGTGGCGCGGCGGAACAGCGCCAGGCTGCGCTCGCGAAGGTGCCGGCGCCTTCGTCGGCGCGGGCGAGCAAGGCAGTGGCGCCGTCCGCGGCCCATTGGGATGCGCTGTTCGCGTCGCTCGAAGCGGCGTCCGACGACAGCGTGACGCTGTTGACGCTGCATCCGGGCGAGAAGGAAATCCGGCTCAGCGGCGAGGCGAAGGACTTTCCTTCGGCCGTCGATTACGTGCAGCGCCTGCAGTCGCAGCCGTCGCTCGCCAACGTGCGCCTGACGCAATCGGAGACGGTGGCGGAGAATCCGCATCATCCCGTGCGCTTCGCGCTGGCTGCCGACTGGCGGAGTGCGCGATGAGGAATCTCGCGATCATGGAACGGCTCGGCTGGCCGGGCGTGGCCGGTGTCGCGCTGCTGCTCGCCTGCCTTGTCTTCTACCTCGCCGCGACGGCGCCGGCGCGGGCCGAGCGCGACGACCTTGCCGCGGAGAAGGAGCGCCTGGCGACGGCCGTGGCCGAGGCGGGCCGGCCGGCCGCGGCGACCGCGGTGCAGAAGCTGCCGCCCTTCGCGCAGGCGCCGGAGCTGCTCAAGCAGCTCGACGCGCTGGCGCAGAAGGACGGCGTGGCGGTGACGCGCACTTCGTACCAGGTCAAGGACGAGGACTCGCACCGCGTGTTCGAAGTCGAGCTGCCGCTCAAGGTCGCCTATCCGACGCTGCGCGGCTACCTGCGCGACGTGCTGGCGCTGAGCCCGACGGCGCGCCTCGACGATCTCGACCTGCATCGCGCGCAGGCCAGCGACCCGGCGCTCGACGCCGACGTGCGCCTGTCGTTCACTTT
>DAIDAU010000441.1 GCA_027310465.1 Rhodocyclaceae bacterium | reverse complement strand
GCACTTCCTTGCCGCTGCCCGAAGGCCCGCGGATCAGCACGCTGGCGTCGCCGCCCGCCACCAGCCGCGCCTGCGCCAGCAGCGTCTCCATCTGCGGGTTGCAGGTGATGATGCCCTCGCGCCAGGCTTCGCCGGACGTGTTGCCCGCGCCGCCCGCGAGCTTGAGCGCGCGCTCGACTTCGGCGAGCAGCGCCGGCGCCTCGTAGGGTTTGGTCAGGTAGCCGAAGACGCCGCGCTGCATCGCCGCCACCGCTTCGGGGATGGTGCCGTGCGCGGTGAGGATGATCACCGGCAGCGTCGGATGCTCGCGGCGGATGGCGTCGAACAGCGCGGCGCCGTCCATGCCCTGCATGCGCATGTCGGAGATGACGAGCTGCGGACGTTCGGCTGCGAGGCTTGCCAGCGCGCGCTCGCCGCTGTCGACGGCGACGATCGCGTAGCCGGCGGCTTCGAGGCGCATCGTCAGCAGGCGCAGCAGCGCGGGATCGTCGTCGACCAGCATGACGGTCGGCTGGGCGCCGCTCATTTTTTCTTGGCACCCGCCGGATGACTGCGCTGCAGCATGTTGAGCTCGATCGCCTTCAGCGCGCCGAGCTTCTGGTCGAGGTCGTCGGCGCGGCTCGCCTCGTCGCGCACGCGGTCCTCGAGCCGGCGGCGCTCCGCCAGTTCGTCGCGCAGCAGGACGACGACGGCATGCAGCGACGCGTCGCTCTGCGCGTCGCGCTCGTACTGCTCGAACAGCTGCTGCGCACGCGCATGGTCGCGCGGCGTGGCGGCCGGCGCCGCGGCGTGCACCGCCTGGCGCAGGCGCTGGGGCAGGCTCGAGTCGTGCGTGGCGGCCGCGCGCAGCCGTTCGCCCTCGCGCGCCCAGTCGACGGTGTCGAGGCTCCAGGCGTAGCGATGGTAGGCGATCAGCGATTCGGCGTCTGAGGGAAAGCGCGGCGCGTCGTCCTTCAGCCAGTAGTCGCCGCGCTTGCCCGTGAGGCTGCCGAGGCTGAAGTCGCCGAGGCTGCTGCAGGCCGCGAGCGGCAGACAGGCCAGCACCGCCAGGAGGCGCAGTCGGAGTTTCAGTGCCATTGCAGCGGCAGCCTCATCTGGAAGCGCGCGCCGGCACCGGGCAGCAGCAGCAGGCGCCCGCCGTGGGCGAGCACGTGCTCCTGCGCGATCGACAGGCCCAGGCCCGAACTCTTGACCGGGCCGGCGCCGGGAATGCGCCCCTGGTAGAACGGATCGAACACGCGGTCGCGGTCCTCCTCGGCGATGCCCGGCCCCTCGTCGGCGACCTCGACCACGGCTTCGCCGCCTTCCTTGGTGGCGCGGATGCGGATGGTGCCGGACGGCGGCGAGTACTTGATGGCATTCGACAGCAGGTTGTCCAGCACGGTCCTGATCCTTTCGCGGTCGGCATCGAGGGCAAGCGGCGCGGCGTCGATGTCCACGCTCACGCCGCGCGCCGTGAACGCCAGGCGCTGGCTGTCCACCACGGCATCGATCAGCTCGCGCAGCGGGAAGACCTGGCGCTGCAGCACCGATTGCTCGAAGTCCGCCGCATTGTACGCAAGCAGGTCCTCGATGAGCTTGCGCAGGCGCTGGCTGTTGTCGGTGAGGATGGCGGCGATCTCGCGCTGCTGGGCGGTCAACGGTCCCGCCGTGCCGTCGGCCAGCAGGTCGGAGCCTTCGCGCAAGGCCGTCAGCGGCGTCTTCAGCTCGTGCGAGACGCGGCGCAGGAAGCGGTTCTTGCGCTCCTCGAGCTGCATCAGCCTCAGGCGCAGGCGATCGAGCTGCACGCCGAGCGATTGCAGGTCGGTCGGCCCGCCCACCTCGATCCTCCGATCGAAGCGTCCCGCGCCGAGGCCGCCGATCGCCGCCTCGAGCTGTCCCACGGGGCCGGCCAGCAGGCGCGTGAAGCCGGCCACGAGGAAGGCCGCGACGGGGAGCAGGGCGAGCAGCTGGATCACCATGATGCGCTCGGCGCCTTCGGCGAGGCGCTGCAGGCTTTCGACCTCGCCGTCGATGACCGCGTTGTTGTGCTTGAGCAGATCCTGCGCCGCGGCGGACAGCGCGAGATATTGCGCCGCGATCGATTCCTGCGGCACGGCGCTGCGCGCGGCGACGGCCGCGGTCTCGCCGAGCATCGCATGCAGCTTGTCCTCGCCGCTCGCGATGGTCGCCAGTTCCTGGCGCTGCTCCGCGGTCAGCGACATCTCGGCGAAGCGGCCGGCGAGCTCGGTGAAGGCGGCGTGCAGGGTCTGGTAGGCGTCGAACAGGCGCGGGTCGCGCAGCACGCCGTACTGGCGGATCGCGCGTTCCTGCGCGCCGATGTTCTCGAGCAGGGCGCGGCTCGCCTGCGTCGTGCGCAGGGCCGCGTAGACCGCCTCGCGGCTCTTGTTCGACAGCTTGCGGATCGAGATCGCGTCGCCGACGAGGCCGACGGCCAGCGGCAGCACCACCAGCGCGAAGCCCATCGCCAGCAGCCGGCGGAACGAGCGCGGATAGCCGAGTTGCAGTTTCATCGCCGCAGCATACTCCTGCACTGCCGCGGACGATGCCCGTCGGGCCGGCGCGTCATCGCGACACGATCCTGTCGCGTCCGCCTTCCTTCGCCAGGTAGAGGGCCTTGTCGGCGACGGCGATCAGCTCGGCCGGCTGGCGCGTCTGCTCCGAGCGCACCGCGACGCCGATGCTCAGCGTCACGCGGAAGGGCTTGTCCTCGCGCCCGCAGCGGACGGCGCGGACGGCGTCCAGCAGGCGCTGCGCCAGATGCTCGGCTTCGGCCATCCCCGTGCCGGGGCAGACGCAGCAGAACTCCTCGCCGCCGTAGCGGAACAGCACGTCGCTGCGCCGGCAGCCGCCCTCCAGCGTCCGCGCGAGCTGGTGCAGCACGCGGTCGCCGACGTCGTGGCCGTGGCGGTCGTTGACCTGCTTGAAGTGGTCGATGTCCAGCATCAGGCAGGCGATCGGCAAGTCGTTGGCGACCGCGATGGCCCATTCCTCGGCGTAGCGGTCGAGGCCGTAGCGCCGGTTGGGCAGCTGCGTCAGCGGATCGGTGAGCGCTTCTTGCAGCAGGCGGCGGTTCGCCTGCGCCCACTGGCGCGAGGCGTTGATCGCCGATTCCCGCTCGCTGCGGATGGCGCTGCGCAGCGCGGCCAGGCGGTGCGCGGACATCAGGCGCGCGATGAGCGCGGCCTCGCTGAAATCGCCGACGAGATAGTCCATGGCGCCCATCTCCATCAGCCGCGGAAAGTCGCTTTCGGCCGCGGGCGGCATCACGACGACGACGGGAAGGCCGGCGGCGACGAGGCTTTCGAGCTCGCGCAGGCGTTCCGGCCGGCCGATGTCGACGAACACGGCTTGCGGCGCGCGCTGCGCCGCCGCGTCGATCTCGCCGGCGTCGGCATGCACGGCATAAGAGACCTTCAAGCCATCCAGCAGCGCGGCGAGCCGGGCGCGGCAGTTCGCATCGCTCACCAGCAGGGCGACGCGCATCTGCGCCAGCGCCTGGTCGCCGTTCGCCGCCACCGGCCGCGAAGCCGCTTCGAGCAGCTCGCCGATCGGAACGGACGGCGCCGCGTGCAGCGCCAGCTCTTTCATCCACGCCGCCCAATCCTTCGTGATGCGCTCCAGCAGCGGCTTCACCTCGTCCCGGTCGATGCCGACCTGGGCCGCGGCGTCGAAGACCTGGGCGGCGTCGATCTCCCGGCCATCGCCGCCGGGGTTGAGCAGCAGGCCGACGCGCGACGCGAAGTGCAGCACGGCGGTCAGCGTCCGTGCACGGGTCCCCGGATCCGAGGGATCGGCATACGGCGCTTCGTGATGCCGCACGGCTTGGACGAAGACGGCCGGAACGCCCCAGCTCGCCACCATCTCGGCCGACAGTTCCGCATGGTCGAGGCCGAAGCGCTGCTGCTCCGCCGCGAGCAGCCGTTCGGGGCCGGCGTGCTGCTCGAGGAGTTCCGCGTAGGCGTGGGGAAACACGGTCGCCAGCGCGAGGCGGCCGATGCCGGCGAGCAGGCCGCAGGTGAAGCTCTCGTCCGGCGGCGTCTGGGCGATCGCGGCGAGGCTCTGCGCGGCGATCGCCGTCGCCAGCGAAGCGCCCCAGTAGCGCTCGTAATCGAAGGCGCGGCAAGCGCCCGAGCGGTATTCGTCGATCAGCGAGAATCCCAGCGCGATCTGGCGCACGCGATACAGGCCGAGGAAGGTGATGGCCTGGCCGAGCGAGACGATGGGCCGCGACCCGGCACGGCCGGTGTTGGCGTAGCGCAGGATGCGCCCCGTCATGGCCGGATCGGTCTGCACCAGGCGAGCGATGTCGCGGATCTTCGCCTCCGGATGCCTGACGACCTCCATCACGGCGAGCGCGACGCCGCGCGGAGACGGCAGCTGGCCTCCCGCCTTGAGTTCCTCGAATCGGTGCCGGGCAGTTTCGTCCATGCTTGCCCCTCGGAAAGTCCCGCGACGGCGAGGACGGCAAGAGGCATCGGCCGATGCCTCGCGATTCCTGGCGGAACCGGCAGCCCGGCTGGCATGCGGCGTGAACCGGTTAGCCCCGTGGCTTTGCGTCCCCGCCTTTCGGCGAGTTTGCCCATATACGAATGGAATCATCGTAACGCGCGACGCCGGCTTGTCAACCGCGTTGCGACGATCGGTTTCGTTGACGCGAGAAACGGCGGCTCGAAGCCCATCGTCGCCCGAAGGACATCCGCAGCGCCGGAGAGGCAGGCTAGTGCGAGGTTCCCGTGGAGCGGTTCACCTTGTTCGAGACGTTGTACTTGCCGACCGGCTTGTCCATCGGGATGCGCTTCACTTCCTTGAGCGTCTGCGCGTCGAAGACGATCAGCGCGCCGCCGTCGCCGATGCGCTCCCACAGGCTCGCCAGGGCATAGCGGCCG
>DAIDAU010000462.1 GCA_027310465.1 Rhodocyclaceae bacterium | reverse complement strand
TTGGAGAGCAGCGTCAGGAAGTGGTAGTCGCGCGCCGCCTGGTTGGGATCGCGGCCGGCGATGATGAGCTGCAGGGCGTCGGCGTCGCTGCGCACGTAATGGCGGAACATCAGTTTCGCGAGCTGCTGCTGCTGGGTCTCGGTCTGGCGCAGCAGGCGCTGCGTCTGCCGGTCGAGGTCGGCGAGTTCCGCCTGGGTCTGCGCGCGCGCAAGACCCAGCTCGCGCAGGCGGCGGTTGGCGTCGGAAATCGAGGACTCGGTGCCGCGCAGCTGGTCGGCCGCGTAGGCCTTGGATTCCTCGCTCCTGGCGAGGTCGCGGCGCAGCGTCTCGATGCGGCCGTGCAGCTCGGTGAGTTCGGCTTTCCTTTCGGCGATCGGCGCCGCCAGCGCTGCCGCCGGCAGCCACAGCGCCAGCAGCAGGGCCGCCCTACTTGGCCTTGCCCTGGTTGGCAACGGCTTCCATCGCCTTCTTGATGGCCTCGGGGTCGCCGAGGTAATAGTGCCTGATCGGCTTGAGGTCGTCGTCCAGCTCATAGACCAGCGGCTGGGCGGTCGGGATGTTGAGCTCGACGATGTCGGCGTCGGAGACCTTGTCGAGGTACTTGATCAGCGCGCGCAGGCTGTTGCCGTGGGCGGCGATCAGCACGCGCTTGCCCGACTTCACGGTCGGCGCGATCTGTTCGAGCCAGTAAGGCACGAAGCGCGCCACGGTGTCCTTCAGGCATTCGGTGCGCGGGAACTCGCCCGGCTTCATGTCGGCGTAGCGCGGGTCCTGGTCGCCGATGCGCGGATCGCCGTCGGGCAGCGGCGGCGGCGGCGTGTCGTAGGCGCGGCGCCAGATCTTCACCTGCGCCTCGCCGTACTTGGCTGCGGTTTCGGCCTTGTCGAGGCCCTGCAGGGCGCCGTAGTGACGCTCGTTGAGGCGCCAGGAGTGCTCCACCGGGATCCATAGCTCGTCGAGCTCCTCGAGCACGACGTTGAGCGTCTTGTTGGCGCGCTTGAGCACCGACGTGAAGGCGACGTCGAAGCGGTAGCCCTCCTTCTTGAGCAGCTGGCCGGCGGCGACGGCCTCGGCGCGGCCCTTCTCGGTGAGATCGACGTCGGTCCAGCCGGTGAAGCGGTTTTCCTGGTTCCAGGTGGATTCGCCGTGGCGCAGCAGAACGATCTTGTGCATGGGATTCGATGCGGGTGTGGGTTTGAATCCGCGAATGATAAGAGGACGGCCGATTCGCTGCTTTATAATATTCCGAAATTGGAGCGGGGGCCCAAATGAACAGCAGCACCAACATTCTGGTGGACCTGGTCGATCATCAGGAACACATCGAGACGGCGGCGCGGGCGCTGAAGGCGATCTCGCACCCGCTGCGGCTCAAGATCCTCTGCGTCGTGGGCGCCGAGGAAGTCTGCGTGCAGGACATCGTCGAGGCCGTCGGCACCTCGCAGAGCAACATCTCGCAGCACCTCGCCATCCTGCGCGACAAGGGCGTGCTGCAGACGCGCAAGGACGCCAACCGCGTCTATTACCGCGTCGCCGACAAGCGTACGCTGCAGCTCGTCGGGCTGATGCGCGAAGTCTTCTGCGGCGTGCCGGCGCCGCGTTAATCAACCAAGAAGGAGAAGCATGGAGTTCATCCAGGAAAACATCATGTGGGTCATGCTGGCCCTCGTCAGCGGCGGCATGCTGCTGTGGCAGATGGTCGGCGGCACCGGCGGCATCTCGGTGTCCGAGGCGACCAACCTGATCAACCGCGAGGACGGCGTGGTGGTCGACGTGCGCGAGACCGGCGAGTGGGCCACCGGGCACATCCCGAATGCGCGCCACATCGCGCTGGGCCAGCTTTCGGACCACATCTCCGAGCTCGAAAAGCTCAAGCACAAGCCCATCATCATCTGCTGCGCCAGCGGCAACCGCTCCTCGTCCGCCTGCGCGACATTGCGCAAGGCCGGCTTCGAGCGCGTCTTCAACCTTGGCGGCGGCATCGGTGCCTGGCGCGACGCGGGCCTGCCCGTCACCACCAAGCACTGAGCCAACGGAGAATCCATGCCCAGGATCGTCATGTACGCTACCGCGGTGTGCCCCTACTGCGTGCGCGCCGAGCAGCTGCTGCGCCGCAAGGGCATCACCGACATCGAGAAGATCCGCGTCGACCTGGAGCCGGAACGCCGCAAGGAGATGGAGGCGCGCGTGCCGGGCGCCCGCACCGTGCCGCAGATATTCATCGGCGATACCCACGTCGGCGGCTGCGACGAGCTGCACGAACTAGACCGCCTCGGCAAGCTCGATCCGCTGCTGGCCGGCGCCTGACGGCCGGCCGCGGTTACAATAGCCGCTTTCCCGATCGCGAGCCATCATGACCGAAGCAGCGCAGCCGCAAGCAGAGCAGCCGATTTTCAACATCGAGAAGCTCTACGTCAAAGACCTTTCCCTCGAAGTCCCGAACGCGCCGCAATGCTTCCTCGAGCGCGAGGCGCCCGAAGTCCAGGTCCAGCTCGCGACCACCGGCACGGCCGTCGGCGAGGCGATCTACGACGTCGTCCTCACCGTGACGGCCACCGCCAAGATCAAGGACAAGACGCTGTTCCTCGTCGAGGTCGCGCAGGCCGGCCTGTTCCACGTCCGCAACGTGCCGGAGCAGGAAATCGAGCCGATCATCGCCGTCGCCTGCCCCAACATCATGTTCCCCTTCGCGCGCGAAGTGATCTCGGACGCCGTGATCCGCGCCGGCTTCCCGCCCGTCCTGCTGGCGCCGGTGAACTTCGAGACGATGTACCGCCAGCGCCTGGAGCAGCAGGCGCAAGCCGGCGCCGCGGGAAGCCCGACGCAGATCCAGTAAGCCATGCGCCGGCTCGCGCTTCTCGCAGCTATCGTCGTAGCCGCGCCCGCCTGGGCGATCGACTACCTCTCCGTGGCCGAGCCGGCGCCGATGTACGACGCGCCGTCGCAGAAGGCCAAGCCGCTGTTCGCCATCGCCGCCGGCACGCCGGTGGAATCCGTCGTGGTGCTCGAAGGCTGGGTCAAGGTGCGCGATCCGAAGGGCGACCTCGCCTGGATGGAGAAGCGCAGCCTCAGCCAGCAGCGCACGGCGATCGTCAAGGCCGATCGCGCGCAGGTGTACGCGCAGGCGGACGAGAAGTCGCCCCTCGTCTTCGAGGCCGCCAAGGACGTCGTGCTCGAGTTCGTCGAGCCGGGGCCGCTGGGCTGGGCGCGCGTCAAGCACCGCGACGGCCAGAGCGGCTTCATCAAGGCCTCCCAAGTCTGGGGACTCTGACGTGCGCATCGCCATCCTAGGCGCCGGCGCCTGGGGGACCGCGCTGGCGCTGGCCTTCGCGCCGCGCCACGCCATCGCGCTGTGGACCCTCGAAGCCGACCATGCCGCGGCGATGCGCGCCGACGGCGAGAACAAGCGCTTCCTGCCCGGCCACGCGCTGCCGCCCGGCATCGCGATCAGCGACGACGTTTCGGCGACCTTGCGCGACGCCCAGTTCGCCATCGTCGCGACGCCCGTCGTCGGCCTGCGCCCGACGCTCGAAGCGCTCGGCCGCCACGCGCCGGGCCTGCCGTTCGTCTGGGTCTGCAAGGGGCTGGAGGCGCAAAGCGGACTGCTGCCGCACCAGGTCGTCGACGCCACGCTGCACGAATCGCATTGCGGCGCGCTGACCGGTCCGAGCTTCGCCGAGGAAGTGGCCAACGGCCAGCCGACGGCAGTGACGCTCGCCTCGCGCGACGCCGCCTTCGCCCGCCACTGGGCCGAGCAGCTTCACGGCCGCCGCCTGCGCATCTACGCCAACGACGACCTCGTCGGCGCCGAAGTCGGCGGCGCCGTCAAGAACGTGCTCGCCATCGCCACCGGCATCTGCGACGGCCTCGGCCTCGGCCTCAACGCCCGTGCCGCGCTGCTCACGCGCGGCCTCGCCGAGATCACGCGCTTCGGCGTCGCGCTCGGCGCCAAGCGCGAAACCTTCATGGGCCTCTCGGGCCTCGGCGACCTCATCCTCACCTGCACCGGCGACCTCTCGCGCAACCGCCGCGTCGGCCTGGCGCTGGCGAAGGGCAAGCCGCTCGAGCAGATCACGCGCGAGCTCGGCCACGTCGCAGAAGGCGTGCCGACGACCCGCGAAGTCGCCCGCCGCGCGGCCGAGCTCGGCGTCGACATGCCGATCACCGCGGCGGTCAACGACGTGCTGGCCGGCCGCATCGCGCCGGCCGAAGTCGTCGACCGGCTGATGACGCGCGACACGAAGGCGGAATAGTCAAACCCCGTTCTCGAACCCGCACTGCCGCCAGGCCTCGTAGACCGTGATCGCGACAGCGTTCGACAGGTTGATGCTGCGGTTGCCGGCGACCATCGGCAGGCGGATGCGGCGATCTTCGGGAAACTCCGCCAGCACCTCCGGCGGCAGCCCGCGCGACTCGGGGCCGAAGACGAAGGCGTCGCCCGGCTGGTAGCGCTGCAGGTCGTGGCGGCCGCTGCCCTTGGTCGTCATGGCGAACAGCCGCCGTCCCGCGAGGGCGGTGCGGCAAGCCTCCCAGTTCTCATGCACCAGGACATTGGCGAATTCGGCGTAGTCCATGCCGGCGCGCTTCAAGGTCGGCGCCGCCAGGCTGAAGCCGAGCGGCTTGACGAGGTGCAGCGTGGCGCCGGTATTGGCGCACAGGCGGACGGCGTTGCCGGTGTTGGGCGGGATTTCGGGCTGGAACAGGACGACGTGGAACATTTGGGGGTGAAGAAATCGGTTGTTAGGCGCTTCGGATTTCCCTGATCGCGACATAATGCGGGACTTACGCGATTCTCGCCGATCCTTGCAACCGATGGAGTGATGAATGGCTCGCCCGCCTGAACGGATCCGCCTCGGCGACCTGCTGGTCCAACAAGGGCTGCTCACCGACGAGCAACTCAAGCTCGCGCTGGCGGAGCAGAAGCGCAGCGGGCGCAAGCTCGGCCGCATCTTCGTCGACAGCGGCTACGTCACCGAGGAGGGTATCGCCCGCGCGCTGGCGCACCAGCTCAAGGCCGAATTCGTCGATCTGCGCAACTTCCAGCCCAAGCCGGACCTCATCAAGCTGATCCCCGAAGCGCAGGCGCGGCGCTTCCGCACGCTGGTGCTCGACGAGAAGGACGGCCTGCTGCGCGTCGGCTTCGCCGATCCGACCGACCTTGCGGTGTACGACGAGGTGGCGCGCCTGGCCAGGCGCGACGTCGCGCTGGCGGTGATCACCGAAAGCCAGCTGATGCCCCTGCTCGACCGCGTCTACCGGCGCACCGAGGAGATATCGAACCTCGCCAAGGACCTGACGCAGGAGATGGGCGAGATTCCCGGCGACTTCGGCGCGCTGCTGGGCATCACGCCGGGGGCCGAGGACGCGCCGGTCGTCAAGCTGCTGCAGACGGTGTTCGAGGAGGCGCTGAAGACGCGCGCCTCCGACATCCACATCGAGCCGCAGGAGAAGGCGCTGGTGATCCGCTTCCGCATCGACGGCGTGCTGCACGTCCAGACCGAGGCGGACAACAAGATCTCTCCGGCGCTGGTGCTGCGCCTGAAACTCATGTCGGGCCTCGACATCTCGGAAAAGCGCCTGCCGCAGGACGGCCGCTTCAACATCAAGCTGCGCGGCGCCAACGTCGACGTGCGTATCTCGACCATGCCGACGCAGCACGGCGAATCCGTCGTGATGCGCCTGCTGGCGCAGAACACCGGCCTACTGCAACTCGACAAGCTGTTCATGCCGCCGCGCGTGCTGGAGCGCTTCCGCCAGTCCATCTCGCGCCCGTCGGGCATCGTGCTGGTGACGGGCCCTACCGGCTCGGGCAAGACGACTACGCTCTACGCCGCGCTCAACGAGCTCAACACCACCGAGAAGAAGATCATCACCGTCGAGGATCCGGTCGAATACCGGCTCGCGGGGCTCAACCATGTGCAGGTGCACGAGAAGATCGACCTCTCCTTCTCGCGCGTGCTGCGCACGGCGCTGCGCCAGGACCCGGACATCATCCTGGTCGGCGAAATGCGCGACCAGGAGACCGCCGAGATCGGCATGCGCGCCGCCATGACCGGCCACCTGGTGCTCTCGACGCTGCACACCAACGACGCGCTGACGTCGCCGATCCGCCTGCTCGACATTGGCGTGCCGCGCTACATGGTCGCGCTGTCGATCCAGATGGTGCTGGCGCAGCGCCTGGTGCGCGTGATCTGCGAGAACTGCGCGCGCCCCCACGAACTGCTGCCGCACGAGCGCGAATGGCTGAAGTACGAGCTCGGCGAGCGCGTCGACGCCTTCAAGTACCGCGAGGGCGCCGGCTGCGCGCACTGCGCCAACACCGGCTACATCGGCCGCCAGGCGGTGTACGAGTTCCTCGAGATGACCAACGCCCTGGTGGAAGCCGCCAACCATGGCGACCCCAACGACTTCATCCAGATCGGCCGCGAGCAGATGGCCGGCAACACGCTGCGCCGCGACGCCGTGCGCGTCGTCGTCAACGGCCGCACCACCGTCGACGAGGCGATGCGCATCTCCAGCCAGTTGGAGGAATAGGGGATGGCCGCCTTCTCCTATCGCGGGCGCAATGCGAGCGGCGAAGTCGTGCAGGGGGTGCTCGAAGGCGCCGCCGCCGGCGACGTGGCGGGCAACCTGATGGCCAGCGGCGTGACGCCGCTCGAGATCAAGCCGGCGCCGGCCGGCGCGCTGAAGAAGGCTGGGGGCGGCAGCGGCGCCTTTGACCTGTTTGCCGAGAAGATCCAGCACGTCGACATCCTGCTGTTCACGCGCCAGCTCTACACGCTGCTCAAGGCCGGCGTGCCGATCATGCGCGCGCTGGCGGGGCTGCAGGAATCGAGCGCCAACAAGTCGATGAAGG
>DAIDAU010000437.1 GCA_027310465.1 Rhodocyclaceae bacterium | reverse complement strand
CGCAAGCGCGGACTTCCGATCAGGTCAAACGAAAGGCTCGGGACGCCTGCGCAGGCGCGAGAAGTCCTTTCCGGGGAGAAGGGTTTCGAGGTACTCGAGCGACCGGTCGATCGCGTCCATCCACGGATTGCCGTCGCCCGTATGCAACTGCAGCAGGCGATACACGGCGCCGAACTCGCTGTCGAGGCGCTGGCGGAACAGTCCGCTGAAGAACGCGGGCGTCTTGGCCAGCAGCGTCTCGCGGTCGGGATACAGGCTCTCCGGCGTGCCGGCGAGGCCGAAGGCGGTGAACTCCTCGAACAGGAAATCGCGGCACTTCTCGAGATAGCAGCGATCGGCGCACTGGCTGAGCAGATCGGCCGTGGCGATCATGCTGGCCAGCCGACGATCGTCGCGCGGCCAATCGTCGGGCATGCGGAAGGTCAGCTTGGTCGGCATGATGAGGAGCGACGCTTCCGCCATCGGCGCGAGGCTCGTGCGCGCCAGATAGTCGCGCATGAATTCGACGCCGCGCTCCTCGTGGATCGGGATCAGCACCGGCCCCCACAGGTGCGCCTCGGTCTCGCGGCGCAGCAGGCCGATGTCGTGGTAGAGCGCGAGCAGCACCGCGAGCAGCGCGTGTTCGGCGCCGATGCGGTCGAACGCTTCCGCGCCGCGCGCCTTGGCGTAGCCGTCGATCAGGCGCGCCGTCGTCAGTCCCGTCTCGAGCGCGTGGCGCAGGTCGTGATAGAGCGTGTCGCAGCGCAGCAGCCCCGGATAGTCGCCGCGGTAGGCGCGGATCAGGTCGTCGATGCCGAGGGCCAGCAGCGCCTCGTCGTAGCTGCCGCCGTAGTTGCGGTCGAGGATTTCCTTGATGGCCCGACCGACCGCGGCGGTGTCTTCCAGATCGACCTCGCCCGTCGGATCCATCGAGTCCGACCGCGGCGCCCGCTTGTCTTGATCCTTCGCAGCCATGATTCAAGGATAACCTACTGCTGCCCGCCGAGAGTCGGCAGAAGAACGCGGTAAACCTGGATGAATGCCGGGCCCAGCAGCACGATCAGCAGCGACGGGAAGATGAAGAACACCAGCGGAAAAAGCAGCTTGAGCGGTATCTTCGCCGCCAGCTCCTCGGCGCGGAAACGGCGCCGGCTGCGCATCTCGTCCGAGAACACGCGCAGCGAGTCGCCGACGCTGGTGCCGAAGCGGTCGGCCTGCACCAGCATCGTGGCGAAGGTCTTGACCTCCTCCACGCCCGTGCGCAGCGCCAGGTTGCGCAGCGCCTTCTCGCGCGTGCTGCCGGCCCGCATCTCGAGATTGACCAATTGCAATTCCTCCGCCAGCGCCTCGCTCTTGAGGCGCATCTCGTCCGCCACGCGGGTGAGGCCGGCATCCAGCCCCAGCCCCGCCTCGACGCATATGAGTAAGAGGTCCGCGGCGTCCGGAAAGTTTTCGAAGATGCTGCGCTGCCGGTAGGCGATCCGGCGCGCCAGCACGATGTTGGGGAAGTAGTAGCCCGAGACCGCGACCAGCAGCAGGACCGCCATCAGCCGCGACAGCTCGACATTCGGCGCCGCCGCCCGGAGCAGCGCGAACAGCACCAGCGGCACGGCCGCCGCGAGCAGCGTCTTGGCGGCGAAGTACAGCACCTTCGCGCCTTCGCCGCGATACCCGGCGTTCATGAAGCGCACGCGCAGCGGCGAGCGCTCCCAGCCGTCCTGCGGGATCGACAGCCGCGCGAACGGGCCGGAGAGCTTGATCGCGGTCCTGATCCAGACCTCCTTGCCGTTCTCCTCGCCGAAGGCGCTCTCGCCGCCGATCGTCTGCAGGCGCCGGCGGGTGCGGCCGGAGACCAGCTGCCGCAGGACGATCAGCGCCGAGAACGCGGCCGAGACGAAGACCACGGCGAACAGGACGATTTGTGGGGTGCTCATGTTGTCGCTCCTTTCCGCGCCTGCCTAGACGTGGATCCTGATGATCCGGCGCATCCAGACGATGCCCAGCGCCATGCCGAAGAGCGCCGCGGCGATCATCCGCGTGCCCACCGGATCGGTCCACAAGACCCGCATGAAGCCCGGGTTGATGATGTTGATGATGCCGGCCACGGCGAACGGCAGGACCGCCAGTATCCAGGCCGAGAGCTTCCCTTCCGCCGCCAGCACGCGCACCTTCTCGAGCAGCTTGAAGCGCTCGCGGATCAGCGCCGCGAGGTTGCCGAGTATCTCGGTGAGGTTGCCGCCGCTGTCGCGCTGGATCAGCACCGCGATGACGAAGTAGCGCAGGTCGGTGCTCGGGATGCGCGTCGCCAGGTTCATCAGCGCCTGCGACAGCGAGACGCCGAAATTGACTTCCTCGTGCGTGATGCGGAACTCGCCGCCGATCGGTTCCGGCATTTCCTCGCCGACCATCTGCAACCCGGCCGAGAAGGCGTGGCCGGCGCGCAAGGCGCGGCAGATCAGGTCCAGCGCATCGGGCAGCTGGCGGTCGATCCGCTGCAGGCGCTGCGCCCGCCGCCGCCTGACGTGGAGCAGCGGCAGCAGCGCCGCCAGCAGGCCGAGCAGCCAGGCCAGCGGTGCCGGCAGCCGGAAGCCGAGCCCCAGCGCGAGCGCCAGGACGCCGGCGCCGAGCGAGATCAGCAGCAGCCGCGCCACGCTGATCCTCAGCCCAGATTGCTCGACCATCCGATCCAGGCCGCGCAGGCGCGGGATGGCGAACAGCAGCCGCTCCACCGCCGGCGCGCCGCCGAGCAGCCGCTGCTTGAGGAGGGTCGCCGCCTCGTCGCGCGGCGCCGCTCCCGCGGCCAGCGTCTGGAGCCGCTGCTCGAGCTTCTTCGCCTCGGGGCTGCGCCTGGCGCTCCAGAACAGGTAGAGCGCCTCCAGCAGCAGCACGACGGCGACGAAGGCCAGGATCAGGAAGACGGCGAAGAAGTTGGCGAACAGCGCGGAGAGGAGGGCCATGGCGTCACCTCACATGTAGCGCTGCGTCGGATCGAACATGGCGTCGGGCAGCGTCACGCCGTAGGCGCGCAGGCGCTCGGCGAATTTCGGCCGCACCCCGCTCGCCGCGAAGCTGCCGGCGACCTTGCCCTCGGCGTCGATGCCCGACTGGCGATAGGCGAAGATCTCCTGCAGCGTGATCGTCTCGCTCTCCATGCCGGTGATCTCCTGGATGCTCACCACCTTGCGCCGGCCGTCGGTCAGGCGCGACACCTGCACGATCACCGTGATGGCCGAGGCGATCTGCTGGCGGATCGCCTTCGGCGTCATGCTGAAGCCGGCCATGCCGACCATGTTCTCGACGCGCGCCAGCGCGTCGCGCGGCGAGTTGGCGTGCACCGTCGTCAGCGATCCCTCGTGGCCGGTGTTCATCGCCTGCAGCATGTCCACCGCCTCGCTGCCGCGCACCTCGCCGACGATGATGCGGTCCGGCCGCATGCGCAGCGCGTTGATCAGCAGGGCGCGCTGGGTCACCTCGCCGCGGCCCTCGATGTTCGGCGGGCGCGTCTCCAGGCGCACCACGTGCGGCTGCTGCAGCTGCAGCTCCGCCGCGTCCTCGATGGTCACCACGCGCTCGGCGTGCGGGATGTAGCCGGACAGGATGTTGAGCAGCGTCGTCTTGCCGCTGCCGGTGCCGCCCGACACCAGCATGTTGACCTTGGCGCGGATCAGGCCCTCCAGCATCTGCGCCATGTAGGGCGTGAGGCTCTTGTAGCGGTCGACCAGGTCGGCCATCGCCAGCGGCGTCGCCGAGAAGCGGCGGATCGACAGGATCGGCCCGTCGAGCGCCAGCGGCGGAATCACGGCATTGACGCGCGAGCCGTCCTGCAGCCGGGCGTCGACCATCGGGCTCGACTCGTCGATGCGCCGGCCGATGCGCGAGACGATCTTGTCGATGATGCGCATCAGGTGCTTGTCGTCGGAGAACTTGACGTCGACCGGCTCGAGCCGCCCGCCGCGCTCGACGAACACCTTGCGATGGCCGTTGACCAGGATGTCCGAGATGCCCGGATCGGCCAGCAGCAGCTCCAGCGGCCCGAGGCCCAGCATCTCGTACTGGACGTCGCGCACCAGCGTGCGCCGCTCCATCTCGTTGAGCGCCACCGCCTCCTCGGCGATCAGCCGCTCGACCAGCGTCGCCACTTCCTGCTTGAGGCGCTCCGTCGGCAGCGCGTCGAGCGCCGCGAGATCGACGCGGTCGAGCATCTTCTGGTGGATGCGCAGCTTCAGCTCGCTCGCCGCCATGCCGGCGCGCGCCGCCGGCGGCATGATGTCCCCGGACGCATCGTTCTGAACCGTTTGCAGCTTCTCTCTCAGCGACATGGCAACCCTCCTCGGCCTTTCCCGCGCCTAGGCGCGCTTCAGCAAGCGTTCCAGCCAGCCGGCCGCCGCTTCCGGCTGCGGCACGAGCGGCTGCGCGAAGTCCTCGATCGCCCGCGCCACCGGGTTGCCCCGCGCCACCTTCGCGATCGGCGTGCCGCGATTGACGGCGGCCGCCACCGCCGCGTAGCTGTTCGGGACCGTACGGATGTCGCCGATGCCGAGCGTGCGCTCGACGTCGGCCAGCGTCAGGTCGCCGCTCTTCTCGTAGCGATTGACGACCAGCCCGATCTTCTCCGCCGCATAGCCGAGCGAGCGGAACACCGTCAGCAGGCGGTTGGCGTCGCGCATGAAGGGCAAGGTGGTCTGCAGCACCGGGAAGATGCGGTCGGCCTTGTCCAGCACGCGCAGCGTCACAGCGTCGAGGATGCGGCCGACGTCGACGACGACGAAGCGGTAGTTGGCGACGGCGAGGCCGAGCAGCGCATCGACGTGCTCGGGCTTCACTTCCATGGCCTGGCCGGGATCCTCGGGCGCCGCGAGGATGCCGTAGTTCGGCGCCACGCGCACCAGGCTCGCCGCCAGCAGCGAAGCGTCGAGCCGCTGCACGTTGCGCGCCACGTCGGCGAGGTTCTGCTCGGGCTTGCGGTCGTGCAGGAACAGCACGGCGTCGCCGAACTGCAGGTTGAAGTCGATCAGCAGCACGCTCTCGCCGGCCGCCGCGAGCTGCCAGCCGAGATTGGTCGCCAGGAAGGTGGCGCCGCTGCCGCCCTTGCAGGCGATGAACGCCAGGATCTGTCCCGGCGGCCGCGCTTGGCCCGCGCCCTGCTTCGCCGCGATGCGGGCGATCGCGGCGCGCAGGCTCTCGCGCGTCGCCGGCGCCGGCAGCACCTCCTTGACGCCGGCGCGCATCGCGTTGATCAGGAACTCCGGCGTGTGGTTCGAGCACAGCATGACCACCATCGTCCGCGGGTGATGGATCGTGACGTATTCGAGCGGGCCCAGTTCCTCGACGTCGCGGCACATGCCGTCGACGATCAGGACGTCGGGGCGCTGCTGCTCGGCGACGGCGCGCAGCTTGCCCATGCCGCCCTCGGCCAGCACGATGTCGCGGCCGGCGGCTTCCTCGCGCAGATAGGCGCCGATGGTCTCGAGGCTTCTGGCACTTGGCGATATGACGACGATCTTCATGATGTCTCCGTGGCTCTGGGGATGGGCATCGGCGCAATCATTGGCAGACGGGATTGAGGTCGCCCGCCGCGCTGGTCGACTGCATGCTCTCGCGCGGCAGGTAGGTGGCGAACGCCGGCACCGGCGGCATGACGAATCCCATGAAGGGCGAGATCGCCTGGATCCTGAAATTGTCCGGATCGCCCGGATTCGCCGGGTTGTTGTAAATCGCGACCTGCACGCCCTGGCAGGTGCTCTGGTCGCAGGTCGAGCTCGGCGTCCCGGCCGGGTCTTCCCAGTTGATGACGATGTTGCCGCTGGTCAACTGCGGCAGGAAGGTCTGCATCTTCTTCAGCACCAGGCTCGCATCGGCCTGGTTGCAGACCACGGCGACGCGCGCGCCGTAGCGCGTCGCCTCGACCGCGGCGTTCCAGGTGAACAGCATGCGCCCGAAGTCCATGATGCCCAGCAGCAGGGTCAGGAACACCACGGCCGCGAAGGCGAACTCGACGATCGTCGCCCCGCTCTGGCGCCGGCCGTTGCGCCGCATCACAGCACCTGCCTCATGGTCGTGCTGATCGCGCCGAAGGGGATGTTCGGCACGACGAAGGGCACGACGGACGTGAAGATGAAAGGATCGGCCCCTCCGCCGATGGTTACGGTGACCAGGTTCATCACCGGATTCGAGCCTTGCGCGGCGTTGGTGCAGTTCGGCCCGGAGTTCGACGCGTCGCAGATGCTCACCATGCCGGTCGCCAGCCCCGGCACCAGCGGATTGCCGGTGCACGACGGATTGCCATAGACCGCCAGGCAGGTGGCGTCGCCGATCGCCGCGGCGTTGCCCGGCGCCTGCGTCGACAGGTAGCGCGCGGCGTCGCGCGCCGCCTTGGCGATGGTGTCGTACTGGTAGATGGCGCGGCCGAATTCCGTGATGCCGAACACCAGCGCCACGAGGACGGACATGCTGAATCCCAGTTCCACCAGTGCCGACCCGCGCTGTCTCCGGATTCCCACGGCCGCCCTCCTCACTGGACCAGCACCGGAACCAGGGGACCGACGCTTCCGCCGCCCAGCCCGGACGTCGCGCAAGGGCTGCCCGGCGCATCGGAGAGTCCCTCGTATTCCATCGCGATCGGGTCGCCCGGCTTGTCGACCGGCTGCAGCATCAGCACGCACGCCCAGCCGTCGATCGGGATCGTCTGGGCGCTGGCCCACGCGCCGCAGTTGAGGATCGGCGCGGTGACCAGGCGGCGATCGGCGCCGTAGCTCGCCAGCTGCCCGCTCGCGCCGTGGGTCGCGACGTTGAAGGCATTCGCCAGGCCGAGGCCGGCGATGGTGTTGCCGTTGCCGATGGTGTCGATGGTGTCGCCGTACGAGGAGAAGGCCGTGCGCCGGGTCTGGAAATCGCCGTAGGCGTTGCTCTGGCCCGGCCAGTCCTTCGCCGTGTAGGCGTAGCCGGTGAAATCGGGCGGCGACGTCGTCAGGCCGGGATTGCCGCCGCCGTTCTTGTAGAGCCCGAAGCGCGAGTTCCAGGCCGTCGCGACGCTCTCGTCGGCGCCGTTCTGGCCGACCTTGGTGCCGGTGTTCAGGCTGCACTGGCCCTGCCCGGCGAGCAGCGCCGACAGTTCGCTGGCGCCTCCGGAGGGCGGCGAGAAGTCGACCCAATTGAAGCTGCCGGTCAGGCCGCCGCCGGACCCGAACTTGCCGCCGATCCACTGGCCGGGCGTCAGGCCGAAACCGGGGCCGGCGCCCTTCTCGCAGAGGCCGAGCGGGATCGCGCAGTTCGCCTGCGACGGCTTCAGGGTCGCCACCGCCCATGCCCCGACGCTCTTCGAGCCGGGCGCGAGGCCGAGGAACCGCTCGAGCACTTCCATGAACCAAGTGGCGATCCCGCCCCGGACATGGCTGCACATCGCGTAGCGGGCGGTCGCGGGATTCGCCGCGGCGCTCGAGACGTAGCCGAAGGGATAGACGGTGGAGTTGTCGCTCAGCCGGTCGCTGAACAGGAGGTCGCCCGAAGCGATGCCGGCCGACGCGGACTGGAAGTCGACCCGGTTGCGGTTCCCGGCCAGGATGCCGGCATTGACGGCACGCGTGACGGCCTGCGGATCGGGCGGCGCGACGCCCGGCCGCAGTTCCTCGGCGGCCGCCAGCGCGCACGCATCCACCGCGCTCTGCAGCTCCGTCTTGGCGACGAACAGGTGGCCGAGGTCCACCGCCAGGCCGACGAAGCCGAACAGCACCGCGGCCGCGAGCGCGACCATGATCATCACGGCGCCGCGCTCGCGGCTGGCTCGACGAAGGGGCAGCATCGCCATCCCGACCGCCGCGGTGCGCCTAGCGCCCGGCCCCGCTGCCGCCGCCGCCGATGACGCCGCCGATGTTGACGACGTTGGTGACGGGCGGCGGATTCTTGAACGAATCGCCGTAGCGCGTCATCGACTCCTTGGCCGCGACGCCGTCCATGCCGGCGACCGGATCGGCATCGCGCCCCGCATCCGGATGCATCGTCTGCGCCAGGCGCGCCGCGCGCACGGCGTCGCCGAAATGCTCGTCGAGATACGGCGTCGGCGAGGCGCAGCCGCCCAGCCCCAGCGCGAGCGCGAGGCCCAGGAGGATTCGTGTCTTCGTGTTCATGGCGTTTCTCCGCAGATGGTTTCGCTGCCCTGACGCGCCGGCCGATGCGGCCGGCGGCCGCCGGAACGTCCTCTCGGCCGCTTGCTTGATGGCGGTCCGGTTCATGGCTCGGCTCCGTTGCCGTCGCTGCGCGCCAGCGCCTCGTCGCTGCGCAATGCAGTCTTGACAGGCAGGGCCGGCGCCGCGGCCCGGCGCTCGGGCGCGATCGCCGGCTGGTCGTTGATCACGGGCTTCGGCGTCGCGACCGGCTCCTCTTCGGCGGGCGCCTTGGCGGCGGCGGGAGCGGGAGCCGGCGCGGCGGCACCGCCGGCGTCCGAGTACGGCGCCTTCTTCTGCTCGCCGCCCTTGGGCGCCGCCTCCGGCTGGCCTTCGAGCTTGCCGCCGAGCATGAACTCGCCGCGCGTGGGCTCCTTGAAGTTGTCGGTGGGCAACGCGACGTCGGCCGGCAGCGGCTTGACGAGGTGCGGCGTGATGATGAACAGCAGCTCCGTCATGTCGCGCTGGAACTCGCTGCTGCGGAACAGCGCGCCGAGCAGCGGGATCTCGCCGAGTCCCGGGAAGCGCTTGATCGATTCGGTGACGTTGTTCTTGATGAGTCCGGCGATCGCGAAGCTCTGCCCGTCCTTCAGCTGCACCGAGGTATCGGCGCGCCGCGTGGTCATCGAGGGCAGCACCGCGGTGACGCCGCCGACCGTAGTGAAGGGCGAGCCGGTCTGCGACAGTTCGGACACTTCGGACGCCACCTTGAGGTTGATGCGGCCGCCTTCGAGCACCGTCGGCAGGAACTTCAGGCCGATGCCGAATTCCTTCTCCTGCAGCGTGATGGTCGCGCCGCCGAGGGCGCCGTTGGTGGCCTGCGCGACGGGGATGAAGATCCTGCCGCCGGAGAGGAAGCTCGCCTGCTGCCCGCTGATCGCCATCAGATTGGGCTCCGCCAGGACGCGCACGACGCCGTCGTCCTTCTCGCCGTTGATCTGCCAGCGCGCCTTGTTCTGCTTGAAGGCCTCGAGCAGGCCCGTGCCGTCGCTCAGGAAGTTCGACAGGATCGACCATTGCCAGCCGCTGCCGCCGCTGGTCGTGGCGACCTGCGCGCCGAGCCTGTCGAGCAGCGTCTTCGACACCTCGGCCACCTTGACTTCGAGCATCACCTGGCTGGCGGCCGTCGCGTGCAGCAGGTTGACGACGCGCTTCTCGGGCACGTAGGCCGAGGCCAGCATCATCGCCCGCTGCACCTTCACGGCATCGGAGACGTCGCCGCTGAGGATCAGGCTGTCGTCGGCGGCCATCACCTTGATGCCGCGCTCCTCAGGCATCACCTGCGCGAACTTGCCCTGCAGCGAGCCGGCGTCCATCGTCACGACGACGTCCATGATGGTGCACCTGTTGTTGCGGTCCTGCGTGATCAGGTTCATCGAGCCGACGCGCTTGCCGAGCAGGTAGAGCTGCGTCGGGCTCAGCAGCATGACGTCCGCGTCGCCGACGCCGGTCTTGGTTTCCCCCGCCGCCGGCGCCGCGCCGGGCGCCGCCTCCTTGGCGCCGGCTTCCGCCGGGAGGCCGGTGTGCGAGCCGCTGGCGCCGCGCACCAGCCGCACCACCGGCGCCGGCAGGGCGACGATGCGGTACTTGCCGAGCGTCACCGTCGCCGGCGGCGCTTCGCTCGCCTCGCTGCAGGGGGCCAGCGCCGCCGCACGGCCCGACTCCGGCGCCGCGGCGCGCGCCGCCCGCGGCGCCGCCGTGGCCGCGGTGGTCGATGCCAGGAAAGCCCCGCACAGCAGCGCCGCGAGGATGGCTGCCCGGCCGCGGATGGGGAGGCCGGTGGTTCCGATCGTGTCGTTCATGTCGTGTCCTTCCAGTCAGAAGCACTGCACGCTCTTGCTGCCGCCCGCGATCACTTCGATGCAGTCGCGCCGGGCCGCCGCGATCGCCACCGGCCGCTTGTGCGCCGGATGCGCAGCCTGCGGCGCCTCGGCGCGCCGCTCCTGGACGCCCAGCAGCTGCCGCTTGGTGATGCCGGCGGTATCGACGGCGCGGCTGTCGACCTGGTTGCGCAGTACCAGCGACAGCGTGCCGACGCTGCGCGCCAGGTCGAGCTTCTCGGCCTGCGCGGGCGTCACTTCGAGCGTCACCGCGCTCACCACCTTCGGCTTGGTCTCGTCGCGGTTCGCCTCCTGCGCGACGGCCAGCACCAGCATGTGCTCGAGCACGATCTTCGAGATCTGCTTGTTGTCGCCGCCGCCGTCCTGCTGGGTGCTGACGACGACGTCGACGTAGTTGCCCGGCAGCGCGAAGCCGGCGACGCCGATGACGTCGTTCACGCGCACCGTCATCGCGCGGTTGCCCTCCTTGATCACCGCCGACAGGCCGCCCTTGGTGCCCACCGGCGCCAGCTTGCTTCCCAGGATCGCCTCGCCGCGCAGCACGCTGGTCTTGACGACGCGGTCGGCGAGTTCATCGGCGCTGGCGAAAGTGCCTTCGGGCACCTGGCTGATCGGCCAGGCCACGAGCTTCACCATCTGCGGGTTGATGCGGCTGCCCAGTTCGATGTCCGTCGCCGCCACCGCCACCTGGCGCGTCGCCGCATCGCCCTTCTGCTGCACCCAGGCAGCGGCCATCATCGCGGCGCCGAGGCCGATCAGCAGCGACAGCACCAGCATCACCGTGGCTCGAACGTTTCTCATGTTCTGTCTCCTGTTGCGAAGTCGAGGGTCGCCGCTGCGGCGGAACCGGCCGGGGGCGGCGCTTCGGGCGGCGCGAAGTAGTTGTCCCAGGCCCAGTCGAGCAGGCGCGGCGTCATCTGCGGCGGCAGGCCGTTGAACAGCGCGTAGTCGCGCACCTGGCTCAGCAGGTCGCGCGGATGGCAGGCGAGCAGCGGCTTGGCGGCGGCGGCGTAGCGGCCGCGCAGGTGCGTCAGGCCTGCCTCGTCGTACGGCAGGCGCAGATCGCGGCAGACCTGCTGGGCGATGGCGCGGTACTCGGCGAGGTCGACGGGGCCGACGAAGATCTTGTAGCCGAGGCGGCGCAGGAAGGCCTCGTCGGCGAGCTGCGCGGGCCGCAGGTTGCTGGAGAACAGGACGACGACGTCGAACGGCACCTCGAACTTCTGGCCGGTATGCAGCGACAGGTAGTCGGAGCGCCGGTCGAGCGGCACGATCCAGCGGTTCATCAGCGCCTGCGGCGACACCAGCTGCCGGCCGAGGTCGTCGATGACGAACAGGCCGTTGTTGGCCTTGAGCTGCTGCGGCGCGTGGTAGAAGCGCGTCTGCCGGTCGAACTGCAGGTCCACCATGTCGAGCGTCAGCTCGGCGCCGCTCATCACCACCGGGCGGCGGCACAGCACCCAGCGCGCATCGGCGTCGGCGCCGCGATCGAAGCCGCCGGCGTCCGACGGGGGCAGCGCCTCGTGCACCAGCGGGTCGAACATCTGGATCACCTCGCCGCCCACGGCCAGCGCATGCGGCACCGCGACGGCGCCGGAGAGCAGGCCGGCGAGGCGCTCGGCGATGAAGGTCTTGCCGCTGCCCGATGGCCCGTAGACGAAGATCGGCCGGTTCGAATTCATCGCCGCGCCGAACTGGTCGAGCAGCGTCTCGCGGATGACGACGCCGTCGTAGGCGCGTCGCAGCCGCTCGCGCGTCACGCCCATCTGCGCGACCGACTGGCTCTCGACCTGCCTGACGTAGCTCTGCAGGCTGACCGGCGCGATGCCGACGTACTGGCTGCGGCGCATGAAGTCGTCGGCGCGCGCGCGGCCGGTCTCCGTCAGGCTGTAACTGGTGCGGCCGTCGGTATCGCCGCGGCGCGTCACTTCACAGAGCTTCTCGGTGCGCATGAAGC
>DAIDAU010000052.1 GCA_027310465.1 Rhodocyclaceae bacterium | reverse complement strand
AGCGCGCCGAGCAGCATGGTGGCGACCGTCGTGACCGCGTAGGTCTCGAACAGGTCGGCGGCCATGCCGGCGCAGTCGCCGACGTTGTCGCCGACGTTGTCGGCGATCACCGCGGGGTTGCGCGGATCGTCTTCGGGAATGCCGGCTTCGACCTTGCCCACCAGGTCGGCGCCGACGTCGGCGCCCTTGGTGAAGATGCCGCCGCCGAGACGCGCGAAGATGGAAATCAGCGAGGAACCGAAGCCGAGGCCCACCAGCGGATGAATCAGGCTGTCGACGCTCGCATCCGCGCCGGCCGTCATCTTCAGCACGGCGAAGTAGCCGGCAACGCCGAGCAGGCCGAGGCCGACCACCAGCATGCCGGTGATGGCGCCGCCGCGGAAGGCGACGTTGAGCGCTTCGTTGAGGCCGGTGCGCGCAGCTTCGGCGGTGCGCACGTTGGCGCGCACGGAGACGTTCATGCCGATGAAGCCCGCCGCGCCGGAGAGCACGGCACCGATGACGAAACCGATGGCGGTCGGAAGACCGAGGAAGATACCGATGACTACGGCCAGGACGGCGCCGACAATGCCGATCGTCGTGTATTGGCGCGCCAGGTAGGCTTGCGCGCCTTCCTGAACGGCCGAGGAGATCGCGCGCATGCGGTCACTACCCGCCGGCTGCGAAAGGATCCACTGGCTGGATACGAAACCATACGCAATCGCTGCGATGGCGCATACCAGGGCAAACACCAAACCCGCTGACATAGATTTCCCCCTTTAGTTAATAAACTAGGTATATAACTCTACCACGCTATCCCTATAAGGCTGCGCCTCGCGCACAAAGCAGGCGTCTGCGGGACAATGCAGCGATCTCGTCGACGAGCGCAAGCGCAATCCCCTCCCGGATTTTACTTATTCTGACGATAAGAAAAAGTGAATTCCCCTTATAGTTCTTCGCAGGTTAAATTCCGGCGGCGTTCTGTTGGGAACGCTGTCCAACCGATACCGGCGCGCGAGAGTCTAGCGGGGAAAACCCACCGTCGACACATATATTGTTTATGTGGCGAACAGCAAACTGAAGAATCTGAAACGGAGAACCGAGCCATGCCCCAAGGAAAAGTACTAGTGGCACAAGGAGGCGGACCCACCGCCGTGATCAACCAATCGATGGCCGGCGTGGTTCTCGAAGCACGCAAGTTCCGCAACGTCGAACTCGTCTACGGCGCCTACCACGGCGTTTCGGGGATCGTGAACGAGGAATTCCTCGACCTCACGCAGGAAACCAGCCACAACCTCGAGATGGTGGCCAACACGCCGGCCTCCGCGCTCGGCTCGACGCGCGACAAGCCGGACCTCAAGTATTGTCAGGAAATCTTCAAGGTTCTCAAGGCGCACGGCATCGGCTACTTCTTCTACGTCGGCGGCAACGATTCCTCCGACACGGTGCGCATCGTCAGCGAAGAGGCGCAGCGCGCCGGCTATCCGCTGCGCTGCGTGCATATCCCGAAGACGATCGACAACGACTTGGTCGGCAACGACCACACCCCTGGATTCCCTTCGGCCGCGCGCTTCGTCGCGCAGGCCTTCATGGGCGCCAACCTCGACAACGCCGCGCTGACCGGCGTCTATCTGGCGGTCGTGATGGGCCGTCACGCCGGCTTCCTCACCGCGGCGTCGGCGCTCGGCAAGAAGTTCCCCGACGACGGCCCGCACCTGATCTACCTGCCCGAGCGCACCTTCAACATCGACAGGTTCCTCGGCGACGTCAAGTCGATCTACGACAAATACGGCCGCTGCGTGATCGCCGCTTCGGAAGGCATCCACGACGAAAACGGCGTGCCGATCATCACCAAGCTCGCCAAGGAGGTGGAGAAGGATGCCCACGGCAACGTGCAGCTTTCCGGCACCGGCGCGCTGGCCGACCTGCTGTGCGAAGAGATCAAGAACAAGCTCAAGATCAAGCGCGTGCGCGGCGACACCTTCGGCTACCTGCAGCGCTCGTTCATGGGCTGCGTTTCCGACGTCGACCAGCGCGAAGCGCGCGAAGTCGGCGAGAAGGCCGTGCAGTTCGCCATGTGGGGCGACCGCGACGGCTCGGTGGCGATCAAGCGCACCGGCTTCTACTCGGTGGATTACCAGCTGATGCCGCTGGAAGCGGTCGCCGGCAAGACGCGCGTGATGGAGGACGAATTCATCGCCGCCAACGGCACCGACATCACCGATGCCTTCCGGCTCTACCTGCGCCCGCTGCTGGGTTCGGGCATGCCGGACGCCTATCGCCTGCGGTTGAACAAGGTGCCGAAGATCCTCGGCCTGGGCAACAAGTAACGGCGATCCACCCGCACGCGCGCTGCGGCGCGCGTGCGCTCAATCGCCGAGGCAGATCGCCAGGTCGCGCGCCGTCTGCACGGTGTCGCAATCGAGCGGCACCGCCTTCATGCGTCCCGCGACTTCCTCCAGCGGCACGTAGTCGACGCCCGGAAAACCGAGCGCGACCATGATGCCGGTCTGCCCCTCTTCGAGCGCACGCACGGCCGCCGTGCCGAAGCGCATCGCCGCGAGCCGGTCGAACGAGGTCGGGCTGCCGCCGCGCAGCAGGTGGCCGAGCACGACGACGCGCGTGTCCTTGCCGGTGCGCTCGCTCAATGCCTTGGCGACGCGGTCGCCGACGCCGCCGAGGCGCTCCGCATGACCGATCTCCGCCGGCGCCACGATGGCGCGCTGCCCGTGCACCGGCTCGGCGCCTTCGGCGACCACCACCAGCGTATACAGCCGGCCCTCGGCATCGCGCGCATGGATCTTCGCCGCCACCTTGTCGAGATCGTAGGGAATCTCGGGAATCAGGATCGCGTGGGCGCTGCCGGAGATGCCCGAGTGCAGGGCGATCCAGCCGGCATAGCGGCCCATGACCTCGATCACGATCACGCGCTGGTGGCTCTCGGCGGTGCTATGCAACCGGTCGATGCATTCGGTCGCGAAGGCCACCGCGGAATCGAAGCCGAAGGTGGTCATGGTCTTGTCGAGGTCGTTGTCGATCGTCTTGGGCACGCCGACGACGCGCAGGCCCTTCTGATGCAAGGCGTTGGCGATGGTCAGCGAACCGTCGCCGCCGATCGACACCAGCGCGTCGATCTGCTTCATCGCGAAGAAGCGCAGGATCTCGTCGGTGCGATCGACGTCCTGCACCTTCCCATCCGGCATCTCGATGGGGAAATGCAGCGGATTGCCCTTGTTGGTGGTGCCGAGGATGGTGCCGCCGAGATGGCCGATGCCGCGTACCTTCTCGCGCGTCAGGCGATAGACGCCGCCTTCGGAATAGCGCTCGGGGAAGAGGATGCCGTTGAAGCCGTCATGAATGCCGTAGCACTCCCAGCCGCGATTGCACGCCGAGATGACGACGGAGCGGATGACGGCATTGAGGCCGGGGGCGTCGCCGCCACCCGTACAAATCGCGATGCGATGGATCGGGTGGCTCATGGCGACGGTTCTCCCTTTCTATAACGGCCCTCAGGAAGCCAGCGCGGCGAAGGCGGCGTCGCGGATGGCCTCGACCTTGCCCTGGCCGGCGATCTTGCGGTACTTCGGCGCCTTGGCGTCACCGTTGGCGGCCCACTTCGAGTAGTAGGCGACGAGCGGCTTGGTCTGCGAATGATAGACCTCGAGGCGCTTCTTGACGGTTTCTTCCTTGTCGTCGTCGCGCTGGATCAGGGGCTCGCCGGTGACGTCGTCCTTGCCCTCGGTCTTGGGCGGATTGAACTTCACGTGATAGGTGCGGCCGGACGCCACGTGGACGCGGCGGCCGCTCATGCGCGTGATGATCTCGCTGTCGGGCACGTCGATCTCGAGCACGTAGTCGATCGGCACGCCGGCTTCCTTCATCGCCTCGGCCTGCGGGATGGTGCGCGGGAAGCCGTCGAACATGTAGCCCTTGGCGCAATCCGGCTCCTTGAGGCGATCCTTGACCAGCCCGATGATGATGTCGTCGCGAACCAGGCCGCCGGCATCCATGATCTTCTTCGCTTCGAGGCCCAGCGGCGTGCCGGCCTTGACGGCGGCGCGCAGCATGTCGCCGGTGGAAATCTGCGGGATGCCGAACTTTTCCTTGATGTAATTGGCTTGCGTGCCTTTGCCCGCGCCCGGGGGGCCCAACAGGATGAGTCTCATCGTTTTTTCCCTTGGTGTTTAGCTAATGGAAGGATTATATGGTTTTATTTTCATTCCACTCACCGCCGCAACCTTAATCCGAAACGCCGCCAGGCAGGAATGGATGTATCGATGAATCTATACCGGGGTCTTATCGGGGCTCGCCCCCTCCTCCGCCGCAAACCACCGCCTGACGCGCTCGAGGTCTTCTTCGGTGTCGACGCCCGGCATCGGGGCTTCCTGCCATTCGATCACCCGGATGGAATGGCCATGCCAAAGCGCGCGCAGCTGCTCGAGCGACTCCCACTGCTCGCAGGTCGCCGGCGCAAGGCTGCCGTAGCGCTTGAGGAAGCCGACGCGGTAGGCATAGATGCCGATGTGGCGCAGCGCCGCGAAGCCGGACGGCAGCGCGCTGCGGTTCGCCGCGAAGCCGTCGCGATGCCACGGGATCGGCGCGCGCGAGAAATACAGCGCGCGGCCCGACGCGGCGGCGACCACCTTCACCACGTTGGGATTGAAGAACTCCTCCGCCGTCTCGATCGGATGCGCCGCCGTCGCGATCGCCGCCTCGCGGTCCTCGGCCAAGGCCAGCGCCGTGGCGGCGATCAGGCGCGGTTCGATCAGCGGCTCGTCGCCCTGGACGTTGACGACGATCTCGTCGTCGCCCCAGCCGAGCTGCTGCGCGACTTCCGCGATGCGGTCGGTGCCGCTCGCGTGCGACGCGGCAGTCATCACCGACCGGCAGCCGTGCGCGGCAACGGCATCGGCGACGCGCGCATCGTCGGTCGCGATCCACACGCCGAGCGGATTCGCCGCCAGCGCCGCCTCCGCTACGCGCACCACCATCGGCTTGCCGGCGATGTCCGCCAGCGGCTTGCCCGGCAGACGCGTCGACGCGTAGCGAGCGGGGATGACGACGCGGAAGGCCGTCACGCTTCCTCGGCCGGCACTTGGCGCGCTTCTTCCTCGAGCATCACCGGGATGTCGTCCTTGACCGGATAGGCGAGACGGCAAGCCCTGCAGACCAGTTCGGCAGCCGCCTTGCGGTAGTCGAGCGGCCCCTTGCAGACGGGGCAGACGAGGATCTCAAGCAGGCGGACGTCCATCGAGTTTCTCCATCACGAAAGTCGCGAGATCGGGTTCGATCTGCGCATCCACCGGCAGCACCCAGACGGGCAGCGCGGTGAGGCCCTGCAATTTTACCGCATCCTTTTCCGTCGCCAGGATGGCATCGCCGGCGAAATCGAGGTCCGCCGCGGCATAGCGGTGGTGGTCGGGGAAGGCGTGCGGCGCGCAGCGCAGCCCGAGCGCCGCGAGATGATCGAAGAAGCGACGCGGCACGCCGATGCCCGCGACGGCATGCAGGCGTTGCCCCGCGAAATCGGCAGGACCGCGCGTCTCCCCGGAACCCAGGCGCACGAAGCGCTCGCCCGCCACGCGCATTTCGAAGGTCGGCACGCCATGCACGACGATCTCGCCGTCGCCGTTCCTCACCACCGCGTCGACCTTCGCCAGGCGCGACGGCGGCTCGCGGCAGGGCCCCGCCGGCTGCAGCCAGGGATTGGCGATCAGTTGCCGGTCGACCACCGCGATCTCGACGTCGCGCGCCAGGCGGTAGTGCTGCAGCCCGTCGTCGCTGACGATCACGTCGCATGCGGGATAGGCGGCCAGCAGCGCCTGCGCCGCGGCAACGCGGTCGCGCCCCACGAACACCGGGCAGCGGGCGCGCCGCTTCAGCAGCAGCGGCTCGTCGCCCACCAGCGCGGCGGAGTCGCCGTCCCGCACTTCGCGCACGCCCGACGCCGAGCCGCCGTAGCCGCGGCTGACGATGCCCGGATGCCTGCCGCGGGCTTGCAGCGCCGCCGCCAGCGCCAGCACCACCGGCGTCTTGCCCGAGCCGCCCGCGGCGATGTTGCCGACCACGACGACCGGCACCGGCAGGCGCACGCGCTCGAGCCAGCCGGCGCGATAGGCGCCGCGGCGCGCGGCGACGACGACGGCAAACAGCGCGGCCAGCGGCAGCAGCAACCAGGCTGCCGGCCCGCGCTTTTGCCAGACGGCGTTCACTGCTTCTGCTGGGTCGCGAAGGAAATGTGCGTGAGGCCGGCGTGCTGCGCCGCCTGCATGACGTCGATCACGCTCTGGTGCGTGGCCTTCGCGTCGGCGTTGATGACGACCACCGGCTCCTTGGGACCGCTGCCGGCGGCGCGCTGCAGCGCGGCGGCGATGGCGTCGACGTCGCGGCTGCCGATCGGCGCCTTGTTGACCAGGACGTCGCCCGCCGCCGTCACGACCACGTCGATCTGGCTCGGCTGCTCCTGGGCGGCCTGCGTATCGGCGGTCGGCAGGTTGATCTCGAGGCCGGCGAATTTAGAGTACGTCGTGGTGATCATCAGGAAGATCAGGATCACCAGCAGCACGTCGATCATCGGGATCAGGTTGATCTCCGGCTCTTCGCGGGGGCGGCCACGCTGGAAGTTCATGCCTTGCTTCCGGAAAGAATCAGCTGCGCTCGCCGTGCACCAGTTCGACGAGCTTCACGGCCTGCTGCTCCATGTCGATGACGAGGCTGTCGACCAGCGCGCGGAAATGGCGGTAGAAGATCATGCTGGGAATGGCGATGATGAGGCCGAAGGCGGTGTTGTAGAGCGCCACCGAGATGCCGTGAGCCAGCGCCTGCGGATTGTTGCCGGCGGCGGTCGACGAACCGAAGATCTCGATCATGCCGACCACCGTGCCGAACAGGCCCATCAGCGGGCTGATCGAGGCGATGGTGCCGAGGCTGGTGAGGAAGTGCTCGAGCTCGTGCGCGACGCCGCTGCCGGCCTCCTCGATCGCCTCCTTCATCACTTCGCGCGAATTCTTCGCGTTGCGCAGGCCGGCGGCGAACACGCGCCCCAGCGGCGAATGCGCGTCGAGCCGCTTGAGCATCTCGTCCGTGGCGCCGCCCTGCTGGTACTCGGAGACCACCCGCTGCAGCAGCCCCGGCGGCACGATCTTGGGACGGCGCAGCGCGCCGGCGCGTTCGATGATCAGCGCCACGGCAAGGATCGATGCCGCCAGCAGGAACCAGATCGGCCAACCCGCGGCCTGGATGATGGAGAACACAGTCGAGCCTCTCGAACCGGATAAGGACCAGCGCGCACTTTAGCGTCATGGTCGCGATTCGGCAAGCAGAGATGGGCCCGTTTCCGCCCGCCATTCGGGCTTTCGCGCCGAGGGGCCGCGCTACAATCGAACGCATGATGAACGAAGGCGCCGACGCCGCTGGAGTCGTGCAGTCATGGCTTGCGCGCATGACGGCGCTGGCCGCGCCGCCGCTGTGCCAGGGCGAACTTCCCGCCGCTCCCGCCGCCGCGCTGGCGGCGCTGGCCGCCGAAGCGCTGGCGCGCGGCAGCAGCCTGACCATCGTCGTGCCCGACGACGAGCCGCTGCCCGACATCTCCAACGCGCTCGACCTCGGCCTGCGCCCGCTCTGCCTCGTCCTGCCCGCCGCCGACTATGCCGTGCGCATCGCCCTGCGCGCGACGCTGTCGCTGCTGAAGAGCCGGCTCGCGCGCCACGAGGCGGACGGCCCGGCATGGCTCGCGTAGCGCCAACTG
>DAIDAU010000409.1 GCA_027310465.1 Rhodocyclaceae bacterium | reverse complement strand
TCAATGTTCATGCGATGCCGCGGCCCGCACCGCAACTGCTCATAAATGGGAGCTATGCATAATGGCCGTTATGGATAGCTGTGCATAACGGCCAAGAGCGGCCTGTCAGCTTCTCTCCACACTGGACATTCGAGCGGCGGCACCGCTCCGGAAGCTGCCAGATGACACACTTCAGGAAGTCGGTCATCACACCTGCATCGTCGATGCGTAGCATTGGCTTTGGTGCGTCCGTTCAAACAGGCGCAGGTCCGTAGGCGCGCATGAAAACATCCACCGCCCGTTCAACGACGGCCACAATCTGCTCGTTGCTAAGTTCAGTCTCGATGTGGAGCATTCCCCGCTCGTTGACCTCTGATTCGTACAAGGCTCGGAAATGGGCTGCGACTACCCTGGGATCAGCCTGAAGCAGTTTGCCAGACTCCATTAAAGACTCGAAGTACCGTTCCAGAAGTTTCATTCCCATACCTGGTCCATTCGCATAAAGCAGTCGGCCTAGTTCCGGGTTGTTCGCAGCGGCTGCATACATCATGCGCTTGGCTACCAGTTTTTGCGGTGTATGGAAATTGTTAAGGAACCGCTCGCCGAACTTTTGGAGAGTGACACGCACATCCTCATCGGGATCAAGCAGGTTCAATGCCTCCGACGCTTCCGCCGGCAAGCTGCTCGTTACTGGTCCGTCGCGATGGCGGAACAGGCTGATCACTTCACCGCCGTGGTCACGTGCTGAACGGTTTACCAATTCCATTAGCAAACTTTCCTTGGAGTCAAAGTAGCGATAGAGGGTCGCTTTCGACCCGCCCATCCTGGCCGCAATATCGGACATGGTGGCCTGCTCAAAGCCAACCTCTTCGAATACTGCTTTGGCTGCTGCCAAGAGCGCTTCGCGTCGGGCCTCGGTCTTTACTCTCATGTAAGCGTTCCTTTTCGAAACCATTTGGTTTCGTTTTGTTGACAGGGTGTGGTGTTGATCGTATTCTAATCGAAACCACACGGTTTCGTTATGAGCATGAGCGATAGACCTATGCAGCGATATTTGGATAACCCCCTTTGCGCCCGAACCCTCTGGACGGCCTCCACCCTGTTCCTGTTGGGCGGCTGTGCACTGCAGCCTGAGTACACCCAGCCGAATTATTCGGTTCCCGGTTCATGGTCTGTACCTGCTGCAAAGCCCCCATCATCCAACCAAATAAAAACGGAAGGATGGTGGCAGGTACTTCACGACCCGGCTATCGATACATTGGCCGAGGCAGCTTTCGCAGACAACCCAACTTTGACTCAAGCCATGGCACGCATTGATGAAGCCAGGGCCACGCTGGGAATCAACGCTGCTGCATCAGCCCCCAGCGTAACGGCCACCGCGAGCGTCAGCCGGGCGCAAGCGCAAAACCTGGCCGCGCCTGTACTCGGCACAACTCGCAGAAGCAACTCCGCTGCCATCGGCCCGGCATTCAGCTGGGAAATTGATCTCTTCGGCCGGATACGCTACTCGGTGGATGCTGCTCAAAGTCGCCTTGATGCCCGCACGGCTGATGCGGTGAACGTGGGGCTCTCGTTGGTTGCCGATGTCATCAATGGCGTGCTTTCCCTGCGTGCCTGTGAAAGCAGCCGTGCTGTGCTGGCTGATGACGTTGCTTCACGGGAGAAGACCCTGGCCCTGACAAGACTGAAGCTGGCAGCCGGCTTTGCTGCGCCAGTAGACGAAGCACGGGCTATCGCGGGCATTGCCACCGTACGTACCAACTTGGCCGCCCAGCAGGAACAGTGTGCCCGCCAAGTGAATGCGTTAGTAGCATTGAGCGGCAAGGACGCTCCCACGGTGCGGCAACTGACCGCTGGCACCGAAGTGACTACCGCCTTCATTCCAGTGGCACCGAGAGCCGAACCGGAGTTGCCCGCGACTGTGCTTGCTGGACATCCCAACGTAGTCTCGGCTGACCGGGAAGCCGCGGCAGCCTGGGCCGAGATCGGCGTGG
Organism: Rhodocyclaceae bacterium; assembly: GCA_027310465.1. GTDB lineage: Bacteria > Pseudomonadota > Gammaproteobacteria > Burkholderiales > Rhodocyclaceae > Nitricoxidireducens. Next base: position 7,203 of record DAIDAU010000409.1, on the reverse strand, counting down.
CACGCGCCAACCGGTTACCTCGCTTGAATCTCGCGGCGGTCCTGACCGGGCAGTGGCTCCGGGCCGCTGGCTCCACTTTTGATTTCACCACTTGGTCCGTCGGGCCTGCCCTTTCGGGAACTGTATTCGATGGCGGAGCCGGCGCGAGCAACGTGAGCGCCTCGGAAGCTCGCTACCGCCGTACCGTCGCTGGTCTGCAAGAGACGCTACGATCCACCGTCCAGGATGTTGAAAACGCCCTTGCCGCCGAAGCCTCCGCCCAGGCGCGGATGGCATCCGCAGGCGAAGCCGCTGCCGCAGCCCGCACTACGCTTCAGGCGGCTGAGGGCCAATGGAAGGTCGGCGCCATCAGCCTTTTTGAACTCGAAGACAGCCGTCGCCAATTCGCCTCAGCCCAGGATGCAGAGATTTTCGCCCGGCGCGATCAAGTCCTGGCCTGGGTTGCGCTGGTCAAAGCTACCGGCGGCGCCATTACCTTGAATTCGGAGCACACCGTCCATGAATAAGCTTACCGCATTGATTCCGGCCATCCGCGGCCGCAAGCGTCTCATCGTTGCCGTCGTCTCCGCCGCAGTAGCAGCAGGGGGCATTCTGATGATTGTCCACAATTCCTCCGACCCCCAAGCAAGTCCGCAATCCGCCACCCACGCAACCGGCCCATCCAGCGCAGCTATGACGGTCACTGTAGCTGCCGCCACCCTGGACCAATGGCCTGCCACGCTTGATGCCAGTGGCGCCATCGCCCCCTGGCAGGAGGCCGTGATCGGTGCTCAGGTTTCAGGACTGCGTTTAGCGGAAATTAGGGTCAGTGTGGCGGATCAGGTCAAGCGTGGGCAGGTGCTCGCCGTTTTCGATGCGGATCTGCTGCGGGCCGACGAATCGCGCCTCAAGGCTGCCTGGCAGCAAGCCGAGGCCAACCGCCAGCGTGCGATGCAACTCAATGGCACAGGTGGTATTAGCGACCAGGACATCCTTCAGTACGTTACTCAAGCTGACGTGGCCAAGGCCCAACTGCAGAGCGTCCAGTTGCAACTGCGCTACGCCGAAGTGGTGGCGCCCGACGACGGTGTGATCAGTGCTCGTAGCGCGACACTGGGTACCGTCTCCAATAGCGGGCAGGAACTATTCCGCATGATCCGGCAAAACCGGCTGGAATGGCGCGGTGAGTTAACCGCTGCGCAACTGGCCCAGGTGAAGCAGGGCCTGCGGATTCGTTTGACCTTGCCTGAAGGGTCTTCGGCAACGGCCAAGGTGCGCCAAATAGCGCCCAGCCTTGATGGCCAGACCCGGCTCGGTATCGTCTATGCCGACTTGGATTCCGGCAGTGCGGCCCGTGCAGGCATGTACGCCAAGGGCAGCATCGTGCTGGCTCAAAGTCCGGCCATTGTTGTGCCGGCCGCCAGTGTCGTGGTTCGAGATGGCCGCAGCTACGTTCCTAAGCTGGCTGGTACTGACCGAGTGACGCTGCAAGCCGTCACCGTGGGGCGGCGGCAAGGAGACCTCGCTGAGATCATCTCCGGTATCTCTACGAATGACCAGGTGGTGAATCAGGGTGCAGGTTTCCTCAACGAAGGCGATCTGGTGCGAGTGGTCAATGCCGCGGGTAAGGAGTGAACAATGAACTTCGCTACTTGGTCCATTCGCAATCCGGTACCCGCTATCCTACTTTTCATCCTGTTGGCGCTAGCCGGCCTCTATAGTTTCCGGCAATTGCCCGTCGCCAACTATCCGGACCTGGACGTTCCCTCCATCAACGTCTCCCTGATCCAGCCCGGCGCAGCACCTGCTCAGTTGGAAACCGAGGTGGCGCGCAAGGTGGAGAATTCGCTCTCTACCCTGGCCGGTATCAAGCACATACGCACCTCCATTACGGACGGGCTGGTAAATATCACGGCCGAATTCATTCTTGAAAAGAAGCTTTCCGATGCCCTGATTGAAACCAAGGACGCGGTGGACCGGATTCGCTCCGATCTGCCGGCTGATTTGCAGCAGCCCTCCGTCAGCGCGGTGCGGACCGATGGCGAGGCGACGTTGCTCTATGCCATTGCGTCTTCGCGCATGGATGAAGAGGCACTGTCTTGGTTCGTAGATAACACGGTAAGCAAGACCGTATTGGGGATACCGGGCATCGGCAAGTTCGAGCGGGTCGGTGGTGTCCAGCGTCAAGTACGGATTGAGATAGACCCGGTGCGCCTCGTAGCCCAGGGGGCTACGGCCGCCGACGTATCGAGAGCCTTGAAAGCCGTATCCCAGGAAACCTCTGGAGGACGGGGCCAGTTAGGTGGCGCAGAACAAGCGGTGCGTACTATCGCCACCGTGCGCCAGGCCGAGGAACTTAACCGCTTGCCCATCGTGCTTAGCGATGGCCGCCGAATTCACTTGGACCAGTTGGCAACGGTACACGATACCTTTGCGGACCGTAGCCAGATTGCCCTGCTCGATGGAAAGCCGGTGGTGGGCTTCAAAATCTTCCGAGCCAAGGGGATTGATGAAACCCGTATCGCCGCCGATGTGGCGACAGCACTGGACAAGTTGCAGGCGACTGACGCGAGTCTCTCCTTTACCAAGGTTTCCAGTACGGTGGGTTACATCCAGGAGCAGTTCGAAGGCTCCATGCACATGCTTTACGAAGGTGCTTTGCTGGCAGTGCTGGTGGTCTGGTGGTTCCTACGGGACTGGCGGGCGACGCTGATTTCTGCGTCGGCGCTGCCCTTGTCCATCCTTCCCGCTTTTGCTGCCATGCACTGGCTCGGCTATTCCCTCAATACTCTGACCCTGCTGGCCCTTGCACTCATCGTGGGCATCTTGGTAGACGATGCCATCGTCGAGATCGAGAACATCGAACGCCACACTCGCATGGGCAAGCCCAGCAAGCAGGCGGCGGGTGAGGCGGTGAATGAAATTGCCTTGGCGGTGATCGCCACCACTATGACTTTGGTCGTGGTCTTTATGCCCACTGCCATGATGAGCGGTGTCCCGGGGCTTTTCTTCAAGCAATTCGGCTGGACGGCCGTCGTGGCGGTGTTGTCTTCGCTACTGGTGGCGCGGGTGCTCACGCCCATGCTGGCAGCCCATTTCCTCAAGACTCATCCGGGCAAAGTTGAGGACAAGGACAGCGCATTGATGATCCGCTATCTGGGGTGGATAAACTGGTGTCTCACCCACCGTCGGATCACACTGATTGCGACCATTGCGATTTTCACTGCCTCGATTGCCCTGGTGCCTATTCTCAATACCGGTTTCATTCCGCCTCCGGACAAGGGCTACAGTAACATCACGGTGGAATTGCCGCCCGGCAGCAGCCTGATGGCCACCGAGGCTGCTACGGAAGCCGCGCGGAAAGCCGTTTCCGCCATTCCCGGGGTCGATCATGTGATGACCATGGTCGGGGCCGGCCAGATCTTCGGAGGTGGACAGACCCAGGCCGGTGAAGTGCGTCGGGCCATCATGACTCTGGTACTGGCACCCCGCGATACGCGACAAGATCAGACCTCCATTGAGAATCAGGTGAGCCGCACTCTTTCCCATGTGCCCGGCGCCCGCTTCTCCTTGGGGGTTGGAGGACTTGGCGAAAAAATGTCGTTGATCCTCGCCAGCGATGACTCGGCGGCTTTGAAAGCAACGGGGCAAGCCCTTGAGCGGGAACTGCGAAGCGTGGCGGGGTTAGCTAACATTACTTCCACTGCGAGCCTGGAGCGCCCAGAAATCGTAGTACGTCCCGATGCGCAGCGGGCGGCTGAACAAGGTGTGTCTACTGCAGCCATCGGTGAGACGGTGCGTATTGCCACCAATGGCGATTTCGATGCCCAAGTAGCCAAGCTCAATCTGGACAACCGTCAGGTAGCGATCCAGGTGCGGATTCCGGATGCTGCGCGGCAGGACCTGGATGCTGTCGCCAATCTGCGGGTTCATGGTCGTAACGGTTTGGTCCCCCTCTCCAGCGTGGCCAACCTGACTGTGGAAAGCGGCCCCTCCCAGATCGACCACTTCGACCGGCGACGCTATATCACCGTCAGCGCGGACTTGGGGGGCACTCCATTGGGCCAGGTATTGGCCGCTGCCAAGGCCCTGCCTGCGCTCCAAGTCATGCCGTCCAGCGTCAAGCTGATCGATACCGGCGACGTGGAGCTCATGATGGAAATGATGGGTGGTTTTTCCATGGCGATTGGCATCGGCTTGCTCTGCGTATTCTGCGTTCTGGTGCTGCTGTTCCACGATTTTTTCCAGCCTCTGACTATCCTTTCGGCTGTCCCTCTTTCCCTGGGAGGTGCGTTCGTCGCCTTGCTGCTTAGCAACGGCATGCTGAGCATTCCCTCCATGATTGGCCTGATCATGCTGATGGGCATCGTGACCAAGAATTCCATCTTGCTGGTGGAATATGCGGTAGTAGGCATCCACGAGCGTGGGCTTTCCCTGCGCGATGCACTGGTCGATGCTTGCCACAAGCGTGCTCGGCCTATCGTCATGACAACGGTAGCCATGATCGCTGGCATGCTTCCCATCGCCCTCGGCCTGGGGGCCGACGCGAGCTTCCGTCAGCCCATGGCCATTGCGGTAACCGGCGGGTTGGTGACTTCTACAGCCTTGAGCCTTTTGGTGGTCCCGGTGGCTTTCACGTATGTCGATGGCCTTGAACGCCGACTGCGTGGCCGGTTCCGTCGCAATCCTACGCAATTGACTGCAGTCTCCCAGGAGACGGAACCAGAGGTGGCGTAAGCATGATCGGGAAAAATATGAACGCCGATTGCACGCGACCAAGAGTGCGCTGCTTCCTAGATAATGGGCTGAATGGCCGTCTAGACTGAACGTCTGTTGTTGAATAACCGTCCGGGGCGACGGCTCCGCTCAGATAGCTGCCGTTGAACCTTTGACGGATTCAACGGCAGCAACGGGTCGTTAAGAGACGGCAACGGCAAGAACCGAAGGCGTCCAGCCGAGGGTGATGGGTGGTCGTCGACGCGGAGGTAAAGGAGGAGGCGCAGGCCTTCTGATCTTCTGCGCCGGGGGACACGCAGCGGCGACGACCACCCGTCGCCATCGGCGGGTTCGACGCCCTCGGTTCGGTTTTCTACCCCTTCAGCGCCAACGGCAATCCCGCCGCCACCAGCGTCACCCGATCGCAGACCGCCGCCACGCGCTGATTGAGCCGCCCCTGTTCGTCGGCGAACAGCCGCGAGATCGGATGCATCGGCACGATGCCCCAGCCGACTTCGTTGCTGACCAGGATGATGCGGCCGGGAAGTTCGGGCAGGGCCGCCAGCAGTTCGTCGGTTTCGCTCTTCAGCAGTTCGCAGTCGATCGCTTCGCCCGCCTCGGCCTGCGCCGCAGCCTTGCCGGCGAAGAACAGGTTGTTGAACCAGAGCGTCAGGCAGTCGACGAGCAGGCAGGTATTGGCGGCGGCGTTGGCGCGCAAGGTTTGCGCGAGACCGAGCGGCGATTCGATGCAGCGCCAATGGGCCGGCCGCCGCTCGCGGTGGTGCGCCACGCGGCGTTCCATCTCGGCGTCCAGCGCGCGGGCGGTGGCGATGTAGACGACGTCGAGGCCGCTCTCGATGGCGCGCGCTTCGGCGAGGCGGCTCTTGCCGGAGCGGGCGCCGCCGAGGATCAGTTCCTTCATGGCCGCGCAGACTAGCACAGCGCTTATAATCCGCGCCGATCCGGTCAAGGGAATGCCGTGGAAATCGGCAGCGGGCCCGCCGCTGTATTCGGGGACGGATGTCGCAAGCCGCAAGGCGGCCACTGTCGGGGAACACTCCGGCGGGAAGGCGCGGCAGTCCGGTCGATCCGAGAGCCAGAAGACCTGCCGGGTTCTTTCATCGGAGCCTGTGGCAAGGGCTTGGCCGCGCGCATGGTGCGCGCGGCGCTCACTGAAAGGATGGATCGGATGCAATCCCCGCAATTCGCGGTCGCCCCCGTCGACCGCAGCCTCGAGGCGCAGCTGCGCGCCAAGATCGACTCCAAGACCAAGCCGCTCGGCGCCCTCGGCCGGCTCGAAGACCTGGCGCTGCAGATCGGCCTGGTGCGCGGCACGCTGTCGCCGCGGCTCTCCAACCCGCAGATCGTGGTGTTCGCCGGCGACCACGGCGCCGCCAAGGCCGGCGTGTCGGCCTATCCGCAGGATGTCACCTGGCAGATGGTCGAGAACTTCCTGTCCGGCGGCGCGGCGATCAACGTCTTCGCGCGCGCCAACGGCATCGGGCTGACCGTCGTCGACGCCGGCGTGGCGCACGATTTCGGCAAGCGGGCCAATCTCTACGACGCCAAGATCGCGCCGGGCACGGCCAATTACCTCGAAGGCCCGGCGATGACCGCCGAGCAGCGCGACGCCGCGATGGCGCGCGGCGCGCAGATCGTGCGCGACCTTGTGGCCGAGGGCTGCGACGCGATCGGCTTCGGCGAGATGGGCATCGGCAACACGGCGGCCGCCTCGCTGATCACGCACTGCCTGACCGGCGCCTCGCTGACCGCCTGCGTCGGCCGCGGCACCGGGCTCGACGACGTCGGTTTGGCGCGCAAGCGCGATCTGCTCGCCAGGGCGCTCGACCGCTTCGACGGCGCACGCAACTGCCCGCTGACCGTGCTCGCCCAATTCAGCGGCTTCGAGATCGCGATGATGGCCGGCGCCATGCTGGCGGCGGCGCAGGCGAAGCTCGTCGTGCTCGTCGACGGCTTCATCTGCAGCGCGGCGGCGCTGGTGGTCGCGCGGCTGGCGCCCGCCTTCCTCGATTACGCGGTGTTCTGCCACGCCTCGGCGGAACCGGGTCATCAGGTGCAGATGGAGGCGCTGGAGGCGAAGCCGCTCGTCGACCTCGGCATGCGGCTCGGCGAAGGCACCGGCGCCGCGGTCGCCTGGCCGCTGCTGCGGGCGGCATGCGCTTTCGTCAACGAGATGGCGAGCTTCGAATCGGCTGGCGTCAGCGAGAAGAGCGCCTAACGGCAGGCATTCGCAAGGCATACCGCCGACCGGGCATTGTCGCCTAGAATGGCGGTCTTTGCCCGGAACGCGCACATGATCGACACCGCAGCACTGAGCAGCCTGGTCGTCTTCCTGGTCGAGCCTTCGTCGACGCAGGCGAAGGTCATCGCCGCCGAAGTCAACGCCGTCGGCGTCGAGCACGTGCGCGTCTTCGGCAGCGGCGGCGAACTGCTGAAGGCGATGCGCGAGTCGCGCCCCGACGTCGTCCTCAGCGCGCTCTACCTGCC
>DAIDAU010000397.1 GCA_027310465.1 Rhodocyclaceae bacterium | reverse complement strand
CTGCCAGCCCTCGCGCTCGACGCGCACGCCGAAGCGCGCCATCAGGTTCAGCGTGATCTCGATGTAAGGCTTCGAGATGAGTTCGGTCGTCACCTCGATCACCGCCTCCGCGCCGGTCAGCGGCAGGGCCAGCAGCAGCGCGGTCAGGAATTGAGAGGAGACATCGCCGCGCACGCGGATCGGGCCGCGCAGTGCAATCGCCGCAGGATGGAGTTCAAGCGGCGGGAAGCCCTCATTGGCCGCGTAGCGGACATCGGCGCCGAGCTGGCGCAGGCCATCGACGAGATCCCCGATCGGCCGCTCGTGCATGCGCGCCACGCCGGACACCGTGTAATGCCCCCCCGAGACAGCGAGCGCCGCGGTCAAGGAACGCACCGCCGTACCGGCATTGCCGAGGAACAGATCCGCGCGCTTGCCCGGAAACGACCCGCCCGCACCGGCGACGCGCCAGGCGTTCACTCCGCAGGGCTCCATTGCGACCCCTAGGGCGACGAGCGCCGCGTGCATGACGCGCGTATCGTCCGAATCCAGCAGATCGCGGATCTCGGTGGTGCCTTCCGCCAGCGCGGCCAGCAGCAGTGTGCGGTTCGAAATGCTCTTCGAGCCCGGCAGGCGGACGGTGCCGGCGGCGCGCGCGAGCGGAGGAAGATCGAGAATATTCATGGATTCGCGATGACGTGGTTCAGGAACGCGGAGAGGAAAGCCGATCCCATCCAGCATCCGCAACCTGCTCTGGCGTCTCGCTCGTCGTCAACTGCCGGACAAACGCCAAACTTGCAGGACTCGCCGTGGCCGGCTTCATCCATCCCGCATGATTGCCAAGGACGGCCGAAGAGATCGGGCTCATGCCGCGCGCTGCTGACCGCGCATTCCTATTCGAGGACAACATCAATTCCCGTTGCCTTTCGCCTTCAGCGCGCGCTCGAGAACCATTCGATCGAGGCGATCCCCTTGCTCCGCATCGGCCCGCACCAGAAAATCGATGTCGGCAGTTGCTCGCAGATAGCCGTGCGCCAACAGCGCATAGCCGCCGATCAAGAGGTAGTCGGCAGCGCTCTCGTTGAGAGCACGCAACACCGACTTCAAGTCGTCGATGGTCGCCGGTCGCGCGTACTTCCCGCTATCCTCCATGCCGCTTTCCGCTTACCCGGGCGATGTTGTCGGCGAGGCAGTCCTGCCAGTGCGCGTCGGCTTCTTCATGCGTCTTGTAGCGATAGAGTCCCTGCGGGAAACGCAAACAGCTCCGAATCTTCGCCATCTCGGTGACGAATACCGCGCCCTCGTGCAGGAGGTCGCCGCGCGCCTTGAGCGAAAGCTCGCGCTCGCGCCGCCGTCCGACGGTGCGGACTATCGGCTGCTGATCAAGGCTATCGGGCATGCGCATTCCTTCTCTTCGGGTTTCGCAATTCGTCGGCGACACGCTCGGAAATCATACGCCGCCCCGACGATGGCGGAGGCTCGAGCTATTCGCCCGGCGGCGCCATGGATTCCAGCCACGCGTCGCGGCGTGCGCGCGCGATCGCGAACATCTCCTCAAGCCCCGCAGAATCGGCAGAGGCCAGCAGCACGCGCGTCCTCAGCAGTTCGGCGACGTAGGCGTCGAGTTCCTTCAGTAAGGGGGCGCGATTGGCGACACAGATGTCGCGCCACATTTCCGGATGGCTGCTGGCGATGCGCGTGAAGTCACGGAAGCCGCCGGCCGCGAAGCCGAACAACTGGTCGGTGTTGTCGCGATTGGCGAGATCGTGCACCAGGGCGAAGGCCAGTAGGTGCGGCAGGTGGCTGACTGCGGCGAAGACGCGATCGTGCTCGCCGGAAGAGAGTTGCGAGACCTTTGCGCCGCAGGCTTCCCATGCTTGCCGCACCCGCGCGACATCGGCGGCGGAATTCTCGGAAAGCGGCGTCAGCACCACACGCTTGTCGACATAGAGATCGGCCTTTGCCGCCGACACGCCGCTCTTCTCGGCTCCGGCGATCGGATGGCCGGGAACGAATTGCGCGATCTTCGCGCCTAGGGCCGCGCGCGCCGCGGCCACCACGTCGCTCTTGGTGCTGCCGCCGTCCGTGACCACGGTGCCGGGTTGCAGATGCGGCGCCAGCGCACTCATTACGGCCGGCATCTGGCCGACCGGCATGCCGAGCAGGACGAGATCGGCGCCGCTCGCCGCGTCCGCCCATCCGTCCGCGATGCGGTCGATGACGCCCAGCGCCAGGGCTTCCTCGAGCGGTCCGCGGCTGCGGCCGAGGCCGACGACTTCGCGCACCGCGCCGGCCGCCTTAAGCGCCAGCGCGAACGAGCCGCCGATGAGGCCGACGCCGCAGACGACGACTTTGCCGAGGGCCTGGGCCATCAAAGCGCCTGCTCCAGCGCGGCGAGGAAGCGCACGTTCTCGGTCTCGAGGCCGATGGTGACGCGCAGGTGATTCTGCAGACCGTAGCCGCCGATCGGACGCACGATCACGCCCTGTTTGAGCAGCCTGGCGTTGATGGCCGCGCCGTCGGAGACGGCAACGGTGACGAAGTTGCCGTGCGAGGGAATGTGCTCGAGGCCGAGACGCTTGAAGCCCGCGACCAGCTGCTCCATGCCGCGGCGATTAAGGTCGTAGCTGTCGGCAACGAAGACGTGGTCGTCGAGCGCAGCTTCCGCCGCAGCCAGCGCCAGGTTGTTGACATTGAACGGATGGCGCACGCGGTTCATCAGGTCGGCGACCTCGGGCTGGGCGACGCCGAAGCCGACGCGCAGGCCGGCCAAGCCGTAGATCTTCGAGAAGGTCCGCACCACGATGAGGTTCGGGAATTCCTTGACCCACCCCAGCGTATCGGCGCGGTCCGCCGGGGCGAGATATTCCGTATAGGCCTCGTCGAGAACGACCACGACGTCGCCCGGCACGCTCTTCAGGAACTCGCGAACCTCGGCGGCAGGCAGGAAATTGCCGGTCGGGTTGTTCGGATTGGCGATCCACACCACGCGCGTGTCCGGCCGGATCGCGGCGCGCATCGCCGCCAGATCGTGTCCGTAATGCTTGGCCGGCGTCACGAGGCATTCGGCGCCCGTGCTCATCGTGGCGAGCGGATAGACGGCGAAGGCGTGCTGCGAGAAGACTGAGGAGCGTCCCGGCGCCAAGAACACCCGCGCCACCATGTCGAGCACGTCGTTCGAGCCATTGCCGAGGACGAGGCTCTCCATCGCGACGCCGTAATGCCCGGCCAGCTTCTTGGTCAGGTCGAAGTTGTCCGGATAGCGCTCGATGCCGCCGATCGCCGCCTCGATCGCCGCGCGCGCCTTCGGGCTCATGCCGCGGGGGTTCTCGTTCGAGGCGAGCTTGACGATGCTGCCGACCGGAATGCCCATCTCGCGGGCCAGTTCGGTGATCGGCTTGCCGGGAACGTAGGGCGAAATGGCGCGGATGTAGGCCGGCGCCTGGGCGGCGATGCTCATGGATGACCTCAGGTGGAAGCGCGCGGGTAGGAACCGAGTTCCTTCAGGAAGCCGACGCGGCGGCGCAGGTCGTCGAGCGCCGCCACCACGGCGACGGATTCGCGGTGGCCTTCGATGTCGATGAAGAACACGTATTCCCACTGACTGCCGGTGAGTCCTCGCGCCGGACGCGACTCGAATTTGCACATCGATACGCCGTGCTCGGCCAAGGGCGCCAGGAGGTAGTGCAAAGCACCCGGCTTGTTCTGCGCCGAGCAGGCGAACGAGGTCTTGTCAAGCCCGGACGGGCCGGCGTCGTGCGTCGCGACGACCAGGAAGCGCGTCGTGTTGTTGGGATCGTCCTCGATGTTGGCGGCAAGGACATTGAGTTCGTAAAGCCGCGCCGCCGCTTCACCGGCGATGGCGCAGGCGTCCGGCTCCGTGGAGGCCAGCCGCGCCGCTTCCGCGTTGCTGGCCACCGGCACGCGCGGCACGTTGGGCAGATTGCGGTTCAGCCACTCGTGGCACTGCGCCAGCGACTGGGCGTGCGAGTAGAGCTTCGCGACCTTGCTTGTGTCTTCCGCCTTCGAGAGCAGGTTCTGGTGCACGCGCAGCAGCACTTCGCCGCAGATCATCAGCGGCGAAGTCAGCAGCAGGTCGAGCGTGCGGCCGACCGCGCCTTCCGTGGAGTTCTCGACCGGCACCACGCCGTAGTCGGCGTTGCCCGACTCGACGGCGCGGAACACGTCGTCAATGGTGAGGAAAGGCGTGAACGCCGGGGCCGAGCCGAAGTGCTTCTTGGCGGCGCTTTCGGTAAACGTGCCGGCCGGCCCGAAGTAGGCGATCTTGAGCGGCTGCTCGAGCGCCAGGCAGGCCGACATGATCTCGCGGAAGATCGTGCGCACCGAGCCTTCAGTCAGCGGGCCCGGATTGGCGTCGGCGATGCGCCGCAGCACCTGCGCCTCGCGCTCGGGACGATAGATGTTGCCGTGCTTGATCTCGCCGATGCGATGCGCGAGCTGCGCCCGCTCGGAGAGCAGGCGCAGCACGTCGCTGTCGATGCGGTCGATGCCGTCGCGCAGCTTGCCGAGTTCTTCTGCCTCGTCCAACGTCACGCTTCCGTCGGCAAATAGCGCACGGCCAGCACGCCTTCGATCCTGGCGATCGCGTCGATCACCTTCTTCGGCACCTTGCTGTCGACGTCGAGCAGCGTGTAAGCCACATCCTTTTTCGACTTGTTCATCATGTTGTGGATGTTGAGCTTGGCGTCGGCCATGGCGGCGGTGATCTGACCGACCATGTTGGGCACGTTCGCGTTGGCGACCGCGATGCGGAAGGCCGATTCGCGCGGCATCACGACGCTCGGAAAGTTCACCGAATTGACGATGTTGCCGTCGAGCAGGTAGTCGCGCACCTGGTCGGCGACCATGATCGCGCAGTTCTCCTCGGCCTCGCGCGTGGAGGCGCCGAGGTGCGGCAGCGCGATCACATGCGGATGGCTGTTGACATGCGCGCTCGGGAAGTCGCAGACGTAGGTCGCGATTTGCCTCGACTCGAGCCCCGCCAGCACCGCCGCCTCGTCGACCACGCCGTCGCGCGAGAAGTTCAGCAGCACGCCGCCGTGCTTCATCTGCTCGATAGTCTCGGCGTTGATCATCTTGCGCGTGGCGTCGACCAGCGGCACGTGCAGTGTGATGAAGTTGCTGTTCTTCAGCACGTCGGACAGCGAGTTCGCCTTCTTCACCTGCGACGGCAGGCTCCATGCGGCGTCGACGGTGATCTCGGGATCGTAGCCGATGACGTGCATGCCGAGCTTGATCGCGGCGTCCGCCACCAGGCAGCCGATCTTGCCCAGGCCCACGACGCCCAGCGTATGGCCGTTGAGCTCGTAGCCGGCGTAGGTCTTCTTGCCGCTCTCGACTTTCTTCTCCATCTCCGGATCCTGGGGATCCAGCGCGGAGACGAACTTGATGGCGCCGCCGATGTTGCGCGCCGCCAGCAGCATGCCGGCCAGCACCAGTTCCTTCACCGCGTTGGCGTTGGCGCCCGGCGCGTTGAACACCGGCACGCCCCGCTCCGACATCGCCTTCACGGGGATGTTGTTGGTGCCCGAACCGGCACGGCCGATCGCCAGCACCGACTTGGCGATCTCGACGCTGTGCAAGTCGGCCGAGCGCAGCAGGATGGCGTCCGGCTTTTCGACTTCCTTCGCGCAGGCGAAGCGCTCTGCGGGCATCCGCTTGAGGCCGTTCTGCGAAACGTTGTTGAGAACCAGAACCTTGAATTGTTCGGTCATGATCTCAACCCTTCGTGGCGGCGAATTCTTTCATGTACTCGACCAGCGCCTGGACGCCTGCCACCGGCATGGCGTTGTAGATCGACGCGCGCATGCCGCCGACCGAGCGGTGACCCTTGAGCTGGGTCATGCCGCGCGCCTTGGCGCCCTTGAGGAATTCCTCGTCGAGCGCGGCATCCTTCAGCGTGAAGGGGACGTTCATGCGCGAGCGGTCGGACTTGGCGACCGGGTTGCGGTAGAACTCGGTGGTTTCGAGGTAGTTGTACAGCAGATTAGCCTTCTCGATGTTCTTCTGTTCCATCGCCGCGATGCCGCCGTTGCGCTTGAGATACTGGAACACCAGGCCGGCGATGTAGATCGAGTAGGTCGGCGGCGTGTTGTACATGGAATCGGCGTCGGCGTGCACCTTGTAGTCGAGCATGGCCGGCGGCGTCGGCTGCGCCTTGCCGATCAGGTCGTCGCGCACGACGACGATGGCCAGCCCGGCCGGGCCGATATTCTTCTGCGCGCCGGCGTAGATCAGGCCGTACTTCGAAACATCGACGGCCCGCGACAGGATGTTGGAGGACATGTCGCACACCAGCGGCACGTCGCCCGTCTCGGGAACCCAGTTGAACTCGACGCCGCCGATGGTTTCGTTGGCGGTGTAGTGGACGTAGGCTGCATCCTTGTTGAGTTTCCACGACGACTGCGACGGCGCGTAGGTGAAGCTCTTGTCTTCGGCACTGGCGGCGACGTTGACGTTCGTGTAGACCTTGGCGGCCTTGATCGCCTTCTTGGCCCACTCGCCGGTATTCACGTAGTCGGCGACCGTCTTCCCGCGCAGCAGGTTGATCGGGATCATGTCGAACTGGAGCGAAGCGCCGCCCTGCAGGAACAGCACCTTGTAGTTGGCCGGGATGCCCATCAGCTCGCGCAGGTCGGCTTCGGCGCCTTCCGCGATGGAGATGAACTCCTTGCCGCGGTGGCTCATTTCCATCACCGACTGGCCGGAACCGTGCCAGTCGAGCATTTCATCGGCGGCCTGCTTGAGGACTTCTTCGGGCAGCGCGGCGGGACCGGCGCTGAAGTTGAACACACGGCTCATTTCTTCACTCCTCTTCAGTTTCAATAACCTTTTCGATGCCGGCGAGCTTGGTGCCGTCGTCGAGATTGATCAATGTAACCCCTTGCGCCGAGCGGCTGGTCTCGCGCACCTGCTTGACCTTGGTGCGGATCATCACGCCGCCGGTGGAAATCAGCATCACTTCGTCGTCGGGCTGCACCAGCACGGCGCCGACGACCTTGCCGTTGCGCTCCGAGGTGCTGATGGCGATCATGCCCTTGGTGCCGCGGCCGTGCTTAGTGTATTCGGAGATCGGGGTGCGCTTGCCGAAACCGTTCTCGGTGGCAGCCAGCACGTTGAGCGCTTCGTCTTCGGCCACCAGCATGCAGATGACCGTCTGGCCGTCTTCGAGCATCATGCCGCGCACGCCGCGCGCCGCGCGGCCCATCGGCCTGACGTCGGCTTCCTCGAAACGCACGGCCTTGCCGGCATCGGAGAACAGCATGACGTCGTTGTTGCCGTTGGTCACGGCGACGCCGATGAGGAAATCGCCTTCGTCGAGGCCGACCGCGATGATGCCGGCCTTGCGCGGGTTGGAGAAGTCGGTCAGCGGCGTCTTCTTCACCGTGCCCATGGCCGTCGCCATGAAGATGTAGTGCTGCTCGTCGAACTCCTTCACGGGCAATGCGGCCGTGATCTTCTCGCCGTCCTCGAGCGGGAACAGGTTGACGATGGGCTTGCCGCGCGAGGTGCGCGTGCCTTCCGGCACCTCGTAGACCTTGAGCCAATAGACGCGGCCGCGATTGGAGAAGCACAGGATGTAGTCGTGCGTGTTGGCGATGAACAGGCGGTCGACGAAGTCGTCTTCCTTGATCGCCGCAGCTTGCTTGCCGCGTCCGCCGCGCTTCTGGGTGCGATAGTCGTCGAGACGCTGGCGTTTGACGTAGCCGCTGTGCGACAGCGTCACCGCCATGTCTTCCCGGGCGATCAGGTCCTCGAGGTTGATATCAGCGGTTTGCAGCACGATCTCGGAACGGCGCTTGTCGCCGAACTGCGTTTTGACCGCCGTCAGTTCGTTGCCGATGATCCCGGTGATGCGGTCCGGGCGCGCCAGGATGTCGAGCAGGTCGGCGATCTGCTCCATCACTTCCTTGTACTCGCTGACGATCTTGTCCTGCTCGAGGCCGGTGAGGCGCTGCAGGCGCAGCTCGAGGATGGCCTGGGCCTGGGCGTCGGACAGGTAGTAGCCGCGGCGCGACAGCCCGAACTCGGGCGCCAGGCCCTCGGGACGCGAAGCCTCGGCCGAGGCGCGGGCCAGCATCTCTTCCACCAGCGTCGACTTCCAGGCGCGCGCCATCAGCTCGCGCTTGGCATCGGCCGGCGTCGGGGCCGCCTTGATCAGCGCGATGACTTCGTCGACGTTCGACAGCGCGACGGCGAGGCCTTCGAGGATGTGGCCGCGTTCGCGCGCCTTGCGCAGTTCGAACACGGTGCGCCGCGTCACGACCTCGCGGCGGTGCGACAGGAAGCATTCGAGCAACTGCTTGAGGTTCAGCAGCTGCGGTCGGCCGTCGACCAGCGCCACCATGTTCATGCCGAAGGTATCCTGCAACTGCGTCTGCTTGTAGAGGTTGTTCAGCACCACTTCCGGCACTTCGCCGCGCTTCAATTCGATCACCAGGCGCATGCCGGACTTGTCGGACTCGTCCTGAATGTGGGCGATGCCCTCGATCTTCTTGTCGTTGACCAGCTCGGCGATCTTCTCCTGCAGCGTCTTCTTGTTGACCTGGTAGGGAAGTTCGTCGACCACGATGGCCTGACGGTCGGTCTTGCCGATGTTCTCGAAATGCGTGCGGGCGCGCATCACGACGCGGCCGCGGCCGGTCAGGTAGCCCTCGCGGACGCCCGAAACGCCGTAGATCAGGCCGGCTGTGGGGAAATCCGGCGCCGGCACGATCTTGATCAATTCCTCGATCTCGATCGCCGGATTGTCGAGCATCGCCAGGCAGGCGTCGATGACCTCGCCTAGGTTGTGCGGCGGGATGTTGGTCGCCATGCCGACGGCGATGCCGGAGGAGCCGTTGATCAGCAGGTTGGGAATCCTGGCCGGCAGGATCAGCGGTTCATTCTCCGAACCGTCGTAGTTCGGGCCGAAGTCGACCGTCTCCTTCTCGATGTCGGCCAGCAGCTCGTGGCCGATGCGCGCCATGCGCACTTCCGTGTAACGCATCGCCGCGGCGTTGTCGCCGTCGACGGAACCGAAGTTGCCCTGGCCGTCGACCAGCATGTAGCGCAGCGAGAAGTCCTGCGCCATGCGGACGATGGTGTCGTAAACCGCGGTGTCGCCGTGGGGGTGATACTTACCGATGACGTCGCCGACGATGCGCGCCGACTTCTTGTAGGCTTTGTTCCAGTCGTTGGAAAGCTCGTGCATCGCGTAGAGTACGCGGCGATGCACGGGCTTCAAGCCGTCGCGGGCGTCCGGCAGGGCGCGGCCGACGATCACGCTCATGGCGTAATCGAGGTAGGAGTGACGCATCTCCTCTTCAAGGCTGACGGGCAGGGTTTCTTTTGCGAAAGACGTCATATTCTGTTGATCGACCCGGAAGGGGATGCTAAAAGCAGGGGATTTTAGCATGCCGGACGCGGCCGACCGCCCCCGACGACGGCTCGCCGGCACCCCGCTAAGCGATTGTTTTACATGCGACAATCCATACACACACCATGAACGCCACGCCACCCGCATCCGCGCCGCAACCCGCCTCGCAGCCCGTCGATCTCCTGATCGAACCGCGCTGGATCATTCCCGTCGAACCGGCGGATACGGTCCTCGAACACCATGCCTTGGTCGTCGATGGCGGCCGCATCCTGGCCCTGCTGCCGACGGACGAGGCCGACCGGCGCTTCCAGCCGCGCGAGCGCGTCCGGCTGGCCGAGCATGCGGTGCTGCCGGGTCTCGTCAACCTGCACACGCACGCCGCCATGTCCCTGTTGCGCGGCTACGCCGACGACTTGCCGCTGCGCGCCTGGCTGGAAGACAGGATCTGGCCGGCCGAAGCCAGGCACGTCTCGCCGGCCTTCGTCCGCGACGGCAGCTTGCTCGCCTGCGCCGAAATGCTGCGGGGCGGCATCACCTGCTTCAACGACATGTACTTCTACCCCCGCGAGACGGCCGACTCCGCGCTGCGGCTCGGCATGCGCGCCGCCTTGGGCGCGACCGTGATCGAATTCCCCACGGGATACGCGGCGGACGCCGAGGACTATCTGGCGAAAGGGCTCGCGGCGCGCGACGAGTTGCGCGGCGAAGCCCTGATCTCCTTCTGCCTCGCCCCGCACGCGCCCTATACCATCTCGGACAAGACCTTTGAACGCATCGCCACCCTAGCCGCCCAGCTGGATCTGCCGATCCACATCCACCTGCACGAGACGCGGCACGAAATCGACGAGAGCCTGCAGCAATACGGCGTCCGCCCTCTCGAGCGGCTGCGGCGGCTCGGCCTGGTGGATCCGCGGCTGATCGCCGTCCACGCCGTGCATATGACTGCCGACGAGATCGCCCTGCTGGCCGAGCACGACGTCAGCATCGCCCATTGCCCGACATCCAGCATGAAGCTCGCCAGCGGCATCGCTCCGGTCGCCGGCATGCTCGCGGCCGGACTGCGCGTCGGCCTCGGCAGCGACGGCGCCGCCAGCAACAATCGCCTGGATGTCTTCCGGGAAATGCGCCATGCCGCGCTGCTCGCCAAGGCGTCCAGCGGCGACGCGACCGCCGCCGGGGCCCATCAGGTGCTGCGCATGGCCACGCTGAGTGGCGCGGAGGCGCTGGGCCTCGGGGCCGCCATCGGTTCATTGATCGCGGGCAAATTCGCCGATCTATGCGCTGTCCGGCTGGATGACTGGCTGTTGCAGCCTTGCTTCGATCCCGCTTCCCACTTGGTCTATGCTGCCGGTCGTGAAAACGTAAGCCATGTCTGGACTGAGGGAAAGTTGCGCTTTTGCGACGGGAAACCTACAACGATAGACCAAGCCGAATTGCTGGACATAACGCGGATGTGGCATAATATCCTTTGTATGTAAAGACTTCTGACGCAGCAGTTCGGCGCCGAACTTAACAATTTCTTGATCAACGAGGTAACCATGAAAATCATACAAAAATCCTTGGTGCTTACCGCCCTGCTCGGCATCAGTGCCATCGCCCTAGCCCAGACCCCCGGTATCGACCGCAGCGGCAACGTGGGTTACCTGGTCGATGGCCGCGACAACGTCGTCAAGAGCGGCACCGGCCTTTGCTGGCGCACCGGCTACTGGACGCCCGCCATGGCGGTCGCCGATTGCGATCCGGATCTCGTGAAGAAGGAAGTGCCGGCCGCCAAGGCCGCCCCGGCCGCCACGCCGAAGCCCGCCGCGCAGAAGATCACGCTGGCCGCCGACACGCTGTTCGACTTCGACAAGGCGACGCTGCGCCCCGAAGGCAAGGCCAAGCTCGACGAGCTGGTCGGCAAGACCAAGAACATCAAGCTGGAAGTGATCATCGCCGTCGGCCACGCCGACCGCTTCGGCACCGACAAGTACAACCAGAAGCTGTCCGAGAAGCGCGCCGAGTCCGTGAAGGCCTACCTGGTCAGCAAGGGCATCGAGCCGAACCGCGTCTACACCGAAGGCAAGGGCAAGAAGCAGCCCGTCACGAAGCCCGGCGAGTGCAAGGGTCCGAAGAGCAAGAAGGTCATCGCCTGCCTGCAGCCTGATCGCCGCGTCGAGATCGAAGTCATCGGCACGACCCAGTAATAGGCGGCCTTCCGACCAAAAGCCCCGTTTCGACGGGGCTTTTTTTTGCGTCGCGGTACCGTCCGCGGCATGCGCCGCGATTGACCTTACAATCTCGCCATGACTCTCAATGCCGATCCGCAAGAGCTCGCCAAATTCGGCGATCTCGCTCACCGCTGGTGGGATGCCAACTCCGAATTCAAGCCCCTGCACGACATCAATCCGCTGCGCGTCGGTTGGATCGACCGTGCTACCGGTGGGCTGGCCGGCAAGCGCGTCCTAGACGTCGGCTGCGGCGGCGGCATCCTGTCCGAAAGCATGGCCGCCCTCGGCGCCGAGGTGACCGGCATCGATCTCTCCGAAAAACCGCTGGGCGTGGCGCGCCTGCATCTCTACGAGACCGGCCTCAAGGTCGATTACCGGCAGATCGCCGCGGAAGACCTGGCTGCGGCCGACCCCGCCTCGTTCGACGTCGTCACCTGCCTCGAGATGCTCGAGCACGTGCCCGACCCGGCGAGCACGGTGCGCGCCTGCGCCGCCCTGGTCAAGCCGGGCGGCACGGTGTTCTTCTCCACCATCAACCGCAACGTCAAGGCCTATCTGCTGGCCGTGGTCGGCGCGGAATACGTCCTCGACATGCTGCCGCGCGGCACGCACGACTACGATCGCTTCCTGCGCCCTGCGGAACTCGCGCGCTTCTGCCGCGAGACGAATCTCTCCGTCGATGAAATCATCGGCATGTCCTACAACCCGCTGACCAAGACCTATTCGCTCGGCCGCGACACCAGCGTGAACTTCCTCATGCGCACGACGCGCATCGCATGATCGCGGCGGTCCTGTTCGACCTCGACGGCACGCTGGCCGATACCGCGCGCGACCTCGGCGGCGCCCTCAACCGGCTTCTGGCGGAGGAGAAGCGCGAGGCGCTCCCGCATGAAGTCCTGCGCCCCCACGTTTCGGGCGGCGCGCGCGCCCTGCTGCGCGCCGGCTTCGGCATCACGCCCGAAGATTCAGGCTACACTGCACTGCAGCAGCGCTTCCTGGCCCATTACCAGTCGGCCATCTGCGCCGACACCGTGCTGTTCGACGGCATCGCGGAACTGCTCGACGAACTCGACGAGCGCGGCGTCGCCTGGGGCGTCGTCACCAACAAATCGCAGCGCTTCACGCTCGCCCTCGCCGATGCGCTCGGCCTACGGAATCGCGCCGCATGCCTGGTCAGCGGCGACACCAGTCCACGCGCCAAGCCCGATGCGCGCCCCCTGCTGCTCGGCTGCGGCCTCGCCGGCGCAGCGCCTGCCGATACCCTGTATGTCGGAGACGACCTGCGCGACGTGGTCGCCGGCAAAGCCGCCGGAGTCACGACGGTGGCGGTCCGCTACGGCTATCTCGGCGATGGCGTGCCGATCGACGAATGGGGCGCCGATCGCGTGGTGGACACGCCGGCGGACGTTCTCGCGCTGCTCGGCTAGGCTCAGCGCGGCGGATGCTGCGGACGGTTGCCCTGATAGAGTTCGCGTCCCGCCTCGTGGATGTCCCGCCGCAGCTGCCGGCGCTCCTCGGGGCTCAGGCGGCCCGGGGCCGCGAAGTCCTGGCGCGGCTGGAATTCGCGCGGCGGCTCCGCCTGCCGCTGGCCGGAATTGCGTTCCATGTCGGCGTGCGGGTCCGGCATGCCGCGATACCTCATCTGCGCCTGGGCAGGCGCGAGCGCAGCCATGGCGGCGATTGCAGCGAGCGGTTTCCACAGCCAGCGGTTGATCACGGTCACGCCTCTGTCGAGAGAGATACGCTTGGGAGTGCCACGTCATTGTATTCGAGGCGGTGCGCCGCCCTTTGTAAGGCTTTGTAACCCATCCGGCACAAACATCCGGGGCCAAGCTAGCATTCGCGCATGACAAACACCAAGATCCTCATCGTCGACGACGACCAGCGGCTGCGCCAGCTCCTCGAGCGCTACCTGACCGAACAGGGGTTCACCGCCAAGGCGGTGGATGGCGGGGAAGCCATGGACAAGGCGCTCGCCCGCGAAATCTATCATCTGATCGTCCTCGACCTCATGATGCCCGGCGAGGACGGCCTGGCGATCTGCCGGCGCCTGCGCGCCGCCGACAACCCCGTGGCCATCATCATGCTGACGGCCAAGGGCGATGAGGTCGATCGCATCGTCGGCCTGGAACTCGGCGCCGACGACTACCTGCCCAAGCCCTTCAATCCCCGCGAGCTGCTCGCGCGCATCAACGCCGTGCTGCGGCGGCGTGCGCCGGCGGGCGTGCCCGGCGCGCCGAGCGCGGCGAGCGAGGTGTTCCAGTTCGGCAAGTTCTCGTTGAGCCTTTCCACGCGCACGCTCACGCGCGAAGGCAAGGGCGTGCCGCTCACCACCGGCG
>DAIDAU010000391.1 GCA_027310465.1 Rhodocyclaceae bacterium | reverse complement strand
GACCGGGAACTTCTTGCACAGCTCGGCCACCTTGCCGCGCACCTTGTCGATCACCGCCTCGTCGGAAGGCTGATCGAGCACGTCGGCGATCAGGTTGGCGACCTTCTCGGCCTCGATCTCGGTGAAGCCGCGCGTGGTCATCGCGGGCGTGCCGATGCGGATGCCGGAGGTGACGAAGGGCTTCTGCGGGTCGTTGGGGATGGCGTTCTTGTTGACCGTGATGTGGGCGCGGCCCAGGGCGGCCTCGGCTTCCTTGCCCGTGATGTTCTTGGCGCGCAGGTCGACCAGGAACACGTGCGATTCGGTACGGCCGGAGACGATGCGCAGGCCGCGGCTCTGCAGCACCTTGCACATCACCTGGGCGTTCTCGACGACCTGCTCCTGGTAGCCGCGGAACTCGGGGCTCATCGCCTCCTTGAACGCCACCGCCTTGCCGGCGATCACGTGCATCAGCGGGCCGCCCTGCAGGCCGGGGAAGATGGCGGAGTTGATCGCCTTCTCGTGCTCGGCCTTCATCAGGATCAGGCCGCCGCGCGGGCCGCGCAGGGTCTTGTGGGTCGTCGACGTGACGACGTCGGCATGGGGCACCGGGTTCGGGTAGAAGCCCGCGGCGACGAGGCCGGCGTAGTGCGCCATGTCGACCATGAAGATCGCGCCGACGCTCTTGGCGATCTTGGCGAAGCGCTCGAAGTCGATCTTCAGCGCGAAGGCGGAGGCGCCGGCGATGATCAGCTTGGGCTTGTGCTCCTGCGCCAGCTTCTCGAGGCTCGCGTAGTCGATGTCTTCGTTGATGTCGAGACCGTAGGGCACGACGTTGAACCATTTGCCCGACATGTTCACCGGCGAGCCGTGCGTCAGGTGGCCACCCATGGCGAGGTTCATGCCGATGACCGTGTCGCCCGGCTTGAGGAAGGCCATGAACACGGCCTGGTTGGCCTGCGAGCCGGAGTTGGGCTGGACGTTGGCGGCATCGGCGCCGAACAGCTTCTTGGCGCGGTCGATGGCGAGCTGCTCGACGATATCGACGTATTCGCAGCCGCCGTAGTAGCGCTTGCCCGGATAGCCCTCGGCATACTTGTTGGTCAGCTGCGAGCCCTGGGCCTCGAGCACCGCGCAGGAAACGTAGTTCTCGGAGGCGATCAGCTCGATGTGATCTTCCTGGCGGCGATTCTCGGACTGGATGGCGGCCCAGAGGTCGGAGTCGGTCTTGGCCAGGGTGTTTTGCTTGCTGAACATGAGGGAAATCCGGTCGGGATGGGGAAAGCGCGGATTTTACCCCAGCCGGCCGCCTCGTCGTCTAGCCGGCCACCTCGTCCAGAGCCGCGTCCAGGTGCGCCCGGTCGCCCCAGGCGACGAGCCGCCAGCCCGCACCGGCGTGCTCGATCCAGTTCAGCCCGGCGTTCGGGATGGGGAAATCGCGCGGTGCGGCGAGGTCGCGCCCGGTCGCCATGCGGTAGACGATGTCCAGGACGCCGCCATGGGCGACCAGCAGCACCGTTTCGCCTTCGTGCGCCTCGACCAGCTCGGCCAGCGTGGCCCTGACCCGCTCGGCGAACGCCGTCAGGCTTTCGCCGCCGTCGAGATCGTGATGCGGGTTCCGCGAGGCATAGGCGGCGTGAATCTCCGGGCACGACTGCTTCGCCTCGGCGGCAGTGAGTCCCTGCATGCGCCCGTAATGCCGCTCGCGCAGCCCCGGCGCGGCGGTGACTTCGAGCCGGCAGGCCGCGGCGATCGGCTGCGCCGTCTGCCAGGTGCGCAGCAGGTCGCTGCTGTAGACGGCGTCGAAGCACTGGCCGGCCAGTCCGGCCGCGGCTGCCGCGGCCTGGGCCTGCCCGGCCGCGTTGAGGGGAATGTCGATCTGTCCCTGCATGCGGTGAGCGGCGTTCCAGTCGGTTTCGCCGTGGCGGACGATGCAGAGGCGCGTGGGGGGATTCATGGCTGCGTATTGTGGATTTCCGCAATCGGCTGGAAAAAAAGCGGGAATCCGCATTAAGCTTACGCCACCGTCGCGAAACCAAGCGCGGATTCTACACTGCGGTCGGATCGGCCCGGAGGGAGGAGACACATGCAAGCATTGCTCAGGCTTTCGGGCTTGATCGACACCATCAACGAGCACATCGGCAAGGCCAGCACCTGGCTGGTGTTGATCGTCGTGCTGATCAGCGCCGGCAACGCCGTGACGCGCTATGGCCTCGACTGGAGTTCCAACGGCCTGCTCGAGATCCAGTGGTACCTGTTCTCGGCCATTTTCCTGTTCGGGGCGGCCTACGTGCTGCTGAAGAACGAGCATATCCGCATCGACATCCTCGCCGGCCGGCTTTCGCCGCGCGCGCAGAACTGGATCGACGTCTTCGGCATCGTCGTCTTCCTGCTGCCGGTGGCCGTTATGGTGACCTACCTTTCCTGGGAGCCCTTCATGAATGCCTGGACCTCCAACGAGATGTCGGCCAACCCCGGCGGGCTGGTGCGCTGGCCGGTGCGCCTGGTGCTTCCCGCCGGCTTCGCGCTGCTGGTGCTGCAGGCGCTCTCCGAACTCGTCAAGCGCATCGCCTTCCTGACCGGCGCGGCACCCAATCCGCTGGCGAAGGCGCACGCGCCGAGCTCGGAAGAGGAACTGGCCGAGGAGATCCGGCGGCACCAGGTGGCCCCCGAAGTGGCCGACGTCGTCCACATGAACCGCGACATGGTCGACGGCGACGGCCGGGGAGAAGACAAGTGAGCGCATTCCTCATCGCCAACCTGGCGCCGATCATCTTCGGCTCGCTGATCTTCTTCCTGCTGCTCGGCTTTCCGGTCGCCTTCGCGCTCGGCGCCAACGGCATCCTGTTCGGCTGGCTCGGCATCGAACTCGGCCTTTTCCACCCGGCCTTCTTCCAGGCGCTGCCCGAACGCATCTTCGGCGGCATCATGAACAACGACACGCTGCTGGCGATCCCCTTCTTCACCTTCATGGGGCTGATCCTGGAGCGCTCCGGCATGGCCGAGGACCTGCTCGAGACCATCGGCCAGCTGTTCGGCCCGATCCGCGGCGGACTGGCCTATGCGGTCATCTTCGTCGGCGCCATGCTGGCGGCGACCACCGGCGTGGTGGCGGCGTCGGTGATCTCGATGGGCCTGATCTCGCTGCCGATCATGCTGCGCTACGGCTACGACCGCCGCCTGGCCACCGGCGTCATCGCGGCCTCCGGCACGCTGGCGCAGATCATCCCGCCGTCGCTGGTGCTGATCATCATCGCCGACCAGCTCGGCCGCTCGGTCGGCGACATGTACAAGGGCGCCTTCGTTCCGGGCTTCGTGCTGACCGGCCTCTACGTGATCTACGTGCTCGTCGTCACCCTGACGTCGCCGAAGTCGGCGCCGGCGCTGCCGGCGGATGCGCGCTCGTTCCGCGAGCCGAGCGGGCGCACGGGCGTCAGCTCCCTGCTCCTGGTGACGGCCTTGTCGATCGCCGCGGCGATCGGCTGGCGCATGACGCAGCCGGCCGACCGCGCCCTCGACGAACTGATCGTCATCGGCATGATGGTCGGGCTGGGCACCGGCTTCGCGCTCGCCAGCGTCAACCGTCTGCTCAAGCTCGGCCTGCTCTCCAAGATGGCGGAGCGCGTCACTTTCGTGCTGATCCCGCCGCTGGCGCTGATCTTCCTCGTGCTCGGCACCATCTTCATCGGCGTGGCGACGCCGACCGAGGGCGGCGCCATGGGCGCGACCGGCGCGCTGATCATGGCGCTGGCGCGCAAGCGCCTGTCGCTGCCGCTGCTCAAGCAGGCGATGGACTCGACCGCCAAGCTCACCACCTTCGTCGTCTTCATCCTGGTCGGCGCGCGCATCTTCTCGCTGACCTTCTACGGTGTCGACGGCCACAAGTGGGTCGAGCACCTGCTCACCAACCTGCCCGGCGGCCAGGTCGGCTTCCTCGTCGTCGTCAACCTGCTGGTCTTCTTCCTCGCCTTCTTCCTCGACTTCTTCGAGCTGTCGTTCATAGTGCTGCCGCTGCTGGCGCCGGTGGCCGACAAGCTGGGCATCGACCTGATCTGGTTCGGCGTCCTGATGGCGGTCAACATGCAGACCTCGTTCATGCACCCGCCGTTCGGCTTCGCGCTGTTCTACCTGCGCTCGGTGGCGCCCGCCTCGCCCTACAAGGACCACGTGACGGGCAAGCGCACCGAGCCCGTCACCACCGGCCAGATCTACTGGGGCGCGATTCCCTTCGTCGCCATCCAGATCGTCATGGTCGCGCTCGTCATCACCTTCCCGCAGCTGGTCGGCTACGACAAGCCCGTGGTCGACGACAACGCGCCGCAGATCGACATCGAGAAGATGATCCAGCAGGACTGAGCGGCCTGCCGACGAAGCACCAACAAAAAGCCCGGCGGATCGCTCCGCCGGGCTCTTTTCCTGCGCGGCTGCCGCGTCAGCGCACGTGCTGCTGCAGGAAGGCGTCCATGCCGCCCTCCGCGACGCCGAACCACTGGTTCAGTTCCTTCTCGTACCTGACGTACTCGGTGTACATCTTCTTCCAGGCCGGGTTCTTCGCCGACTCGTCGGCGTAGAGCTGAAGTGAGGCCTTGTAGGCGGCATCGACGATCTCGTTCGAGAAGCGGTGGAGCTTGACGCCATTCTGCACCAGGCGCCGCAGCGCCGCCGGATTCTTGTGGTCGTACTCGGCCATCATCGTCACGTTGGCCTCGTAGGCCGCGGCCATGAAGGCGGCCTGGTATTCCTTCGGCAGCTTGGCCCACGCGTCCTTGTTGACGAAGAAGTGGATGACCGGGCCCGGCTCCCACCAACCCGGCGCGTAGTAGTTCTTGGCAACCTTGTAGAAGCCCAGCTTCTCGTCGTCGTAGGGGCCGACCCACTCGGCGCCGTCGATGGTGCCCTTCTCGAGCGCCGGGTAGATGTCGGAGCCGGCGATCTGCTGCGTCACCATGCCGAGCTGCGAGAACACGGCGCCGCCGAGGCCGGCGATGCGCATCTTGGTGCCCTTGACGTCGGCCAGCGTCTTGATCTCCTTGCGGAACCAGCCGCCCATCTGGACACCGGTGTTGCCGCCGGCGAACGAGACGACGTTGTAGTTGCTGTAGAACTCGTCGAGCAGCTTCTGGCCGCCGCCGAAGTAGATCCATGCGTTCATCTGGCGCGCGTTCATGCCGAACGGGATCGCCGTGCCCATGGCGAAGGTCTTGTCCTTGCCGACGTAGTAGTACGAGCAGGTATGGCACGCTTCGACGGTGCCGTTCTGCGTGACGTCGAGCGCCTGCAGTCCGGGGGCGATCTCGCCGCCGGCGAAGACCTGCACCTGGAACTTGCCGTTGGTGATCGCGGCGAGCCGCGCCGACAGCACCTCGGCGCCGCCGTAGATGGTGTCCAGGCTCTTCGGGAAGCTCGAGGTCAGGCGCCAGCGGATGCTCGGCAGTTCCGCCGCGATGGCGGGCGCGGTACCGGCAGCCAGGATGCCGGCGATGCCGGCGTTCTTGAGAAACTTGCGACGTTCCATACTCTTCTCCTTTGTAGCCCGGCGACCGGTCGTCGCCGGTTGTTCTTGGATTGCCCCCGTGACGGGGGTGCCGCCCGGGGGTGCCGCCGATACTACACCAAGCGGGTCGGTGATCGCGTTGCGGTTTACCGCAAGCCGGAATCGGTCAGTTTCCTGCCACCGTCATGCGCTCGATCAGGACCGAGCCGACCTGTTTCGAGCCGCGCACGACCGTATCGCTGCCGACCGCCACGACGCCGCCGAACATGTCCTTGAGGTTGCCGGCGATGGTCACCTCGTGCACCGGATAGGCGATCTCGCCGCCTTCGACCCAGTAGCCGGCGGCGCCGCGCGAGTAGTCGCCGGTCAGGTAGTTGATGCCATGCCCCAGCAGCTCGGTGACCAGCAGGCCGGTGCCCATCTCCTTGATGAGGCCGCGGAAGTCGAGGTCACCGGGCTCCACGATCAGGTTGTGGCTACCGCCGGCATTGCCCGTCGTCGGCATGCCGAGCTTGCGCGCCGTGTAGGTCGACAGGAAATAGCCCTGCACGACGCCGCCGTCGACGACGCTGCGGTCCCGGGTGGCGACGCCGTCGTCATCGAAGGGGCTCGACGCCAGGGCCTTCTTGAGATGCGGCCGCTCGTCGATACGAACGAACGACGGAAACACCTGCTCGCCCAGCGAATCGACGAGGAACGACGACTTGCGATAGAGCGAGCCGCCGCTCACCGCATACACGAAGCTGCCGATCAGGCCCGACGCCAGCGGCGCTTCGAGCAGGACCGGCACCTGGCAGGTCTTGAGCTTCCTGGCCTTGAGGCGCGAGAGGGCGCGCCGCGCCGCGTAGTCGCCGATGGCTTCCGGCGCGGCGAGGTCGCCGGGATCGCGATGCCCCGAGTACCAGTCGTCGCGCTCCATCGCCGCGCCCTTGCCGGCGATCGGCGCCACCGAGAGGTAGTGGCGCGACGTCGCGTAGCCGTCCATGAAACCCAGGCTGTTGGCGGAGACGAAATGCGACTGCTGCGCGGAAACGCTGGCGCCTTCCGAATTGGTGATCAGCGGACTCACCGCATAGGCGGCCTGTTCGCAGCGGCGCGCCAGCTCGATGGCTTCCTCCACCGGCAGGTTCCACGGATGGAACAGGTCGAGGTCCATCGATCCCTTCGCCAGCAGCTCGGGTTCGGGCAGGCCGGCGCAGGAATCCTCGGCGGTGAAGCGCGCGATCGACAGCGCGGCTTCGACGGTGGCGCGCACGGCGGCCAGCGAGAAGTCCAAGGACGACGCGTGGCCGCGGCGCGTGCCGAGATAGACGGTGACGCCGATGCCCTTGTCGCGGTTGTATTCGATGGTCTCGACCTCGCCGCGGCGCACCGTGACCGATTGGCCGATGCCTTCCGAGACGTCGGTCTCGCAGGCGCTGGCGTCGAGATCGCGCGCGTGGTCGAGGACGGCTTGAGCGAGTTCGCGCAGGCGCTCGCGGGAGTAGCTGAAATCGTTGCCGGACATGGGAGGGATGCGAAATGCGAAGGCTATAATCATACCCGTGCAAGATGACGACGCCCCCGAAAAGCCCAGCAAGTCACAGAAAAAGCGCGAAATGACCGCGTTGCAGGAGTTGGGCGCCGAGCTCGTCGGCCTCGGCCGCGACCAGTTGGCGAAGATCGAACTGCCCGAAGACCTGCGCGACGCCGTGCGCGACGCGCAGCGCTTCACGCAGCACGAGGCGCGGCGGCGGCAGCTGCAGTACATCGGCCGCATCATGCGCGACCTCGATCCCGCGCCGATACGCGCCGCCCTCGACTCGATCCGCGGCGTCTCCGCCGCCGCCACCGCGCGGCTGCATGCGCGCGAGCGCCTGCGCGCGAAGCTGATCGAGGATGAAGCCGTGCTCGGCGAGATCGCGCGCGACCATCCGCGCGCCGATTTGCAGCAGCTGCGGCAACTGCGGCGCAACGCCGTCAAGGAACGGGAACTGAACAAACCGCCGCGCGCCTATCGCGAACTTTTCCGCGTGCTGCGCGAGCTTGAGGAACAACACCATGACGCAGATGAGCCTGGAGCTGCCGACGACTGAGGAAGTCGTCATCGGCCTCGTATCGATTTCCGACCGCGCCTCGAGCGGCGCTTACGAAGACAAGGGCATCCCCGCGCTGGCCGACTGGCTCGGCGCCGCGCTGACGACCCCGTGGCGCAAGGAGGTCCGCCTGATCCCCGACGACCAGCCGACGATCGAGCGCACGCTGATCGAGCTCTGCGACCAGGCCGGCTGTGCGCTGGTCCTCACCACCGGCG
>DAIDAU010000435.1 GCA_027310465.1 Rhodocyclaceae bacterium | reverse complement strand
GCATCCTATGCCCCCCCTACCAATTGGTGATGTCCGCGTTCTCTCCCGCCCCCCCCGGCGCGCCGTCCTTGCCGTAGGACCAGACGTCGTAGTCGCCGTGGTCGCCGGGGCTCTTGTATTGGTAGGGGCGGCCCCACGGGTCCATCGGGACGCCCTTCTTCAGATACGGTCCGGTCCAGCCCGTCGTGCCCGAGGGCTGCGTCACCAGTGCGCTCAGGCCCTGCTGCGTGGTGGGATAGTGGCCGGTGTCGAGCCGGTAGGCGTCGAGCGCCTTTTCGAGCGCGTCGATCTGCGCGCGCGCCTCCTTGACTTCGGCCTTGCCGATCTGGCCGAAGTACTTGGGACCGACGTATCCCGCCAGCAGCCCGATGATCGCGATGACGACCAGCAGCTCGAGCAGCGTGAAGCCGAGTTCGCGCCATGCGCGGCGGCGGGGAACGGGAAGATTTTCTGGGTGCGACATTGAAGACCTCGTTGCTGATGAGCCCCATGGTGATACCCGCCTGCGAATGCATGCGGGCGGCGGCGTGCTCCGGATGGACTATCTCGCGCCGCCTCGGACGCCGAACACCATCGGCGGCGCGCCGGTTTCGGCGGCGCCGATGTCCGGCGCGGCGCCGCGATAGTCGTCGTTGAAGTTGGGGATGCGCTGGCCGCGGTCGACGCCGGGACTCTTCGGCGCCTGCTGGTAGCGGCCGCCGGCCTCGCTGGTCCAGCCGTTGCCCGGCGCGTAGACCGGCACGCCGGCCACGCCGTTGACCTCGACCACGCCCAGCAACCCGCTGTAGAGGTCGTAGCCGTAGTCGTTGCCCGCGCCCGACTGGAACACGGCGGGCGCCGCCTTCCAGACTTCGAAGATGTTGTTGCGCGACACCGTGTTCGTGATCGGCTGGCCGGCGCCGGTGCCCGAGACGCCCGCCGCGGCGCCGAGGCCGAAGCGCACGCCGGACTGGCGCGCCTGCAGCAGCGTGTTGTGGAACAGGTAGCGGCGTCCGCCGCCGATTGCGCGCAGCGTGCCCGACTTGGCGAAGACGTTGCGCCGGTCCTCGTCGCGCGGCACGCCTTCGAGCTGGCGGCTGCGGTTGTAGACGTTGCGGAAGACGTAGAGCGGCCCGACCGCCACCACGGTGCTGGCGACGCCGGTGCAGGTCTCGTTGCAGTAGTTGCCCCAGACGCGCACGTTGCGGTCGCCGCCCTCGGCCTCGATGCAATCGTCCCAGGCGTTCTCGATGCGGTTGCCGTAGATGTCGGCGTCGGCGTTGGGGAAGCCGACCTCGGAGAAGTTCTCCGAGCCGCCGAGGCCATCGTTGAAATAGTGGCGCGGGGAGCCGGCGATCTCGTTGTAGCGGATCACGTGGTTGCCGCCGCAGGAATCGAAGCTGATCCCCTGCGGCCCCATCGGGTGCCCTTCGGCCCAGCTGTTGGCGCCGTAGCGCGGATCGTGGATGCGGTTGCGCTGGATCACGATGCGCGCCGCGCCCTGCGCTTCGCACACCGCGTGGATGGCCGAGTCCTCGTTGGCGCCGATGGCGTAGCCGAAGCGGCTCGTCTTGCCGCCGGCGCGGCCCCAGCCGCTGATGTCGTTGTCCTCGATCACGATGTCGTGGGCCGCGTCGTCGAGGCGGATGGCGTCCTGCCGCGCACCCTTCAGCACCAGGCCGCGCACGATGACGTAGGGCGCCGAGATCCGCACGTCGTAGGGCTGGCGGTTGCCGACATCGATCTCCGAGCCGCTGTCCGCGTCGCCGGCATACAGCACGTAGCCGTGCGCCGTGCCGCCGTCCGCGATCTCGAGCATGCGATCCGATCTCCCCGGCGGCAACGCGACGCGCCGCGCGATGGGGAAGGCTTCCGGCCAGGTGGACACTCGCAGATGCGACGATGGTTCTTTTCCCGCGACGCCGAGCCGCACTTCATACTCGGTGCCGGGAGCGAGCTGCACCAGGCTGCCGCGGCATTCGCCGTTGCGCGCGTCGTACCAGAGGGGCAGGCCTTCGCGCCATGCCGCATCGCCGGCCTTGCGAAAGCGCACCGCGCAGCCGCCGGGACGGAGGTCCAGGCCCGGCGCCCAGTAGAGCCCGATCGACTCGAACGTCGCGACCGCCCTCGGGTTCTGCGCGCCGCCATCGGCATTCGCCGGCAGCGCCATGCAGGCCGCCGCCGGCATCGCCATCCAGCGCATCCATCCGTTCGAATCTCTCACGCAGTCTCCGACACGACGGCCGGCCCGCTTGCGCGAACCTGAAGGTCGGGGTAGACGAAGAAGAGCACGGAGAGTTCCGCCGGCCTTCACGAAGCGCCGACGAGGCTGCGTCGGCGCGGCGCCGCGCCGCTCGAATACACCGGCGCGCGGCCTTCA
The DNA here is from genome assembly GCA_027310465.1 of Rhodocyclaceae bacterium. GTDB lineage: Bacteria > Pseudomonadota > Gammaproteobacteria > Burkholderiales > Rhodocyclaceae > Nitricoxidireducens. The sequence goes on along the minus strand of DAIDAU010000435.1, from coordinate 4,892 downwards.
GGCCGCCGCGAAATCGTTCGGCGCCTCGTACTTGAACACCACCAGCCGGTTGCCGAAGGTATCGGCGCCGCAGCGGTCGGCGACCCGATGAGCGGCGGGGCGATCCGCCATATGGACCACGCACATCACCTGGGACGGCACGTCGGCGCCGGACACCACGTCGGTCCGGACGACCGGCCCGCACGCCTCGCAGAGGCCGTGCACGATGTTCTGCAGTTCGATGTCGGTCTTTGCGGTGCGCAGCAAGCTCTCAACCTCGGCGTTCATACCCTCTCCTTCCTGCAGTCGTTGCGGCCGCTTGTGCGAGGCGGCATTCCAGGACGAATCTAGCGAATCCGGCCATGCCGCCGGAATCCGCACCATCGGGTAATTTCGCTACAGGGTTTCCGGTAGCGTTTGCAGCGCGTCGGCCGCCGTGCATCGGACCGCGTCGCGCCGCGGTGCGGCCGGTTCGTCGATTTCCACCCGCACCTCGGTTCCCTTCAGCGCATGCGACGAGAGGTAGAACCGCGCCCCGGCGAACTCGGCGCGCTCCCTCATGCTGATCAGGCCCAGGCCCGGCGTGCTGCCCGAGCGCCCGAGCCTCTGCGGCTCGAAGCCGAAGCCGTCGTCGCGGATCACCAGCGCCTGGCGCCGCTCGGATTGCAGCAGCTCGATGTCGACGCTGCGCGCGCAGGCGTGCTTGGCGCAATTCGTCAGCGCTTCCTGCGCCACGCGGAACAGCATGCACTCGACGTCCTGCGGCAGCCGCGCCCAGGCAGGCGGGACGTGCAGCCGCACGGGAACGCCGGTGCGCTTGGTGAACATTTCCGCGTAGCTCTCGAGCGTCGGCACGAGGCCGGTGTAGTCGAGCAGCGTCGGACGCAGGTCGGCGCAGATCTCGCGGATGCCGGCCGCGGTGTCGTCGACCAGGCCCTGCACGTCGAGCAGCAGCGGTTTGACGCGCTCCTGCGCCTCGTCCGGAAGCGCGCTCTCGACGGACGAGAGGATCAGCTTGATGGCCGCCAGGTTCGGGTTGGCGCGGTCGTGCAGTTCCCGCGCCAGCCCGCGCCGCTCGTTCTCCTGCACCGCGACCAGCCGCCGCGACAGGTTCTCGAGCCGCTCGGCCTGCTGCTCGCGTTCCGCGGCGCTGTGGCGCAGCTTCTCCTCGGCGAGGCGGCGTTCTTCGGCGCGGTCGAACTGGTCGATGGCGAACGAGATGTTGTCGGCCATGTCGAGCAGCATCTCGGCCGAGTCGGCGTCGAAGAAATTCCGTTCCGGGCCGTAGGCGGCGAACATGCCGTAGGGCATCCCGCCGCGCAGCAGCGGCAGCGCGATCAGCGCATGCAGGCCGTTGGCCGAGGCACGCTCGCGCCACGACTTGCCCGCCGCGCCGTCGCGCTGCAGGTCGTTGCAGAACGCGGCGCGCTGTTCGCGATAGGCGGCCGCGACGGGTTCCTTCGCCTCCGCGTCGACGGGCGACAGCGCGACGTTCTCGTCCGCCAGATAGGATTCGGCGGCACCCGCGATCTCGACCGGAACGAGGCGGCCGCCCGCCGCATCGGCGACGCCGATCCATGCCAGCTTGGCCTCCGTCTGCTCGACGCAGGCGCGGCACACGGCGCGGTAGACCTCGGCCAGCGACTGGCTGCGGATGATGGCGCGATTGGTGACGGAGATCGCCGTGCGCAGGCGCGCCAGCTTGATCATGCGCGCGGAGACCCGCTTCTTCCTCGCCTGCCGCACCATGTCCGCAGCGAGGCTCGAGGCTTCGTTGCGATCATGGTCTTGGCCGATCGGACAGTTCATCGGGTCTTCGGCAGTCGAGGCGGGAAGTGGGGATTGGACACCCGATTCCTATTACATCGGAATACCGGTTGGACGGTATTTTTTCGCCCCCGCGTTCAGGGAGCGCGCATCTCCGCGCGGACGTTGTGGCGATAGAGCTGCAGCACGCGCGAAACGTAGGCCAGCGTCTGCTTCAGCGGCGGCACGCGGTAGCCGTTGCGGATCACGGCGTATTCCCCGGCGTTGTACGCGGCCAGCACCAGGCGCAGGTCGTTGTGGAAGATATCGAGCAGGTCGCGCAGATAGCGCGCGCCGCCGTGCAGGTTCTGCTCCGGATCGAAGGCATCGGCGACGGCGTAGCGCCGCGCCGTGCCCGGCATCAGCTGCATCAGTCCCTGCGCGCCCTGCTTGGACACGGCGTTCGGGTCGTAGCTCGATTCGACGTGGATCACGGCGTGCAGCAGCGCGCTCTCCAGCCCGTAGGTCTGCGCCACCTGCTCGACCAGCGGCTCGATCATGGCGCGCTGCGACAGCGGCGTGAGGCGCGCCGGATCGGCGTCCACGACGTCGACGGACGGCGCTGCGCCGCCCTCCTCCGCGTAGCCGAAGCGCACGCGCGGATGCGCCATCAATCCCGCGACGCTCGGCGCGAGTTCCCTCGCGGCGCCGAGGTCGGCTTCGGCGAATGCGGCCGATGAAATGACAGCGAGAACGCCGGCGGCGCCGGCGACGATGACCCGGATCTCCATCCTGGTCTCCTGGGTAACGCCCTTGCGCGGGCAACGGGCGCAACCGTAGAGGATTTACCGTAGCGGCCTCAATACAGCAAATGCCGTAATTTCCGCGACGTTGTTATTCGCGCCGCCATTGCGCGGAGAACGCCGCTCGCCAATAATCGGAGGGCACGCGGGTCTTCTGGAGAGGGATGAGCAGCCATGGACAGCGGCTTTGAATCCGAAGTGCAGGCGGCCGGCGCCGAGTTGCGGCGGCGCGCGGACGGCGATGTCCCCAGCGCCTATCGCGGCATCTCGGGCTGGCTGCTCAAGGGAACGATGGCGGACGCGGCCTTGCGCGACGCCCTGTTCCAGTTCGTCGACGTGCTGCCGCAGCTCGCGACGCGGCGCGACGTTGCCGAGCATCTGTCGGCCTACCTGCGCGACCTCGAGGGCGTGCAGGCGACGCTGCTGCGCCTTGCCGCGCGGCCGAGCCTGGCGGCTTTCGCCGCCTTCGGCGTAAGAAGGCTGGCGCGGCAGTTCCTGGTCGACGAATCGTCCGCCGCCGTGGCGGCCGCGGCGCGCGCGCTGGCGCGCATCCCAGCGGCCCTCGCCATCGACGCCGTCGGCGAAGCCGTGCTCACCGAGGCCGAGGCCGACGCCTACGTCGCGCGCAACCTGCGCCTGCTCGACTGGCTCGCCGACGCCGGCACGCCGCATCTGTCGCTCAAGCTCACCGCCCTGGCGCCGCATTTCGACGCCGCCGATCCGCACGGCACCCGCCGCCGCGTCTTCCGCCGGCTGGCAAGGCTGATGGAACAGGCGATCGCGCGCCGCGCGGCGCTGACCGTCGACATGGAGCAGTACGAACTCAAGCCGCTGATCCTCGAACTGTTCCTCGACATGCTCGCCGAGTGGCGCGACACCGCCTGGCAGCCGGGCATCGCGCTGCAGGCCTATCTGCCCGATACCGCCGCCGACGTCGAGCGCGTGCTGGCAGCGGCGCAGACCTACGGACGGCGCCTCGGCGTCCGGCTCGTCAAGGGTGCCTACTGGGACCAGGAGACGGCCTGGGCGGCGCAGCGCAACTGGCCGCGCCCGACCTTCGCGGACAAGGCGGCGACCGATCTCAACTTCGAGGCGCTGACGCGGCGGCTTCTCGGAAACAGCGACGCGCTGCATCCCGCCATCGCCAGCCACAACCTGCGCAGCCAGGCGGCCGCGCTCGCCTGCGCGCGCCGGCTCGGCATTGCTCCCGAGCGCTGGGAAGCCCAGCTGCTCTACGGCATGGCGGAACCGCTGCGCGGCGCGCTCGCCGCGGCCGGCGTGCGCCTGCGCATCTATGTGCCGAGCGGCGACGCGACCATCGGCATCGCCTATCTGATCCGCCGCCTGCTCGAGAACACGGCATCGACCTCGGTGCTGCGCCAGACCTACCTCCAGGGCGCCGACGACCTCGCGGCGCCGGTGCCCGCCGCCGCCGCGCCGGAGCAAGCCGCCTATTTCAACCTGCCGCCGATCGACTTCAGCCGCGACGAGGAGCAGTCGGCCTTCGACGCCGCGGTGCGCGGCGTGCGGGCGCGCCTGCCGTGCGCCCACCTGCTCGACGGCCCGGCCGCCGCGCGCTATCTGGCGCGCAACCCGGCGGCGCCCGACGAGGTGCTCGGCAGCGTCGAGCTCGGCGACACGGCCTACGCCGAAGGCGTGCTGGCGAAAGCCGAAGCGGCGTTCCCGGCCTGGCGCGACACGCCGCCGCGCGAACGCGCCGAGGCGCTGCGCCGCGCCGCCGGCATCCTCGCCGCGCGCCGGCGCGAGCTGGCCGCGCTCGAACTGCTGAGCGCCGCGAAGAACCGCCGCGAGGCCGACGCCGACGTCGCCGAGGCGATCGACTACCTCCATTACTATGCGGACGAAGCCGAGCGCCTGGCCGGCTGGAAGACCACGCGCGACTTCCCCGGCGAGCGCAACGCGATGGCCTACGATCCCCTCGGCGTGGCGCTGGCGATCGCGCCGTGGAACTTCCCGCTCGCCATCCTCGCCGGCATGAGTTCGGCCGCGCTCGCCGCGGGCAACTGCGCGATCATCAAGCCGGCGCAGCCGGGGCTGCTGATCGGCTTCGAATACCAGAAGGCGCTGGTGGAGGCCGGCGTGCCGGCGGACGCCTGTCCGCTGCTCGCCGCCTCGGGCAGCGTCGCGGCGCATCTCGTCGCGCATCCGCGCGTGCACATCATTGCCTTCACCGGCTCGCGCGAGGTCGGGCTCTCGATCCTGCACGCGGCGCACTCGCCCGTGCCCCGACAGCGCCACGTCAAGCGCGTGGTCTGCGAGATGGGCGGCAAGAACGCGATCGTCGTCGACGCCGATGCCGACCTCGACGACGCCATCGCCGGCATCCTCGCCTCCGCCTTCGGC
>DAIDAU010000432.1 GCA_027310465.1 Rhodocyclaceae bacterium | reverse complement strand
GCCATCGACGATGAATGTGCCGTCGCCTATTGCGTGAATCGCGCGTCTTTCCTTGCGCCTCGGATTCATGTACGCGGTAACGCCCTCCAGCACGATGATGTTGTGTTTGCGGACGATGTCGATGACCTTGCATTCGATGTTGGCCAGACACTCCTTGATCAATGGCGCCTTGACTATCTTGCCGGGCTCGGGCGTGAGTCCGAACTTGCCGAATTTGTCCGTATCGCTCCCGGAGCACGTGCCGATTCCGACCACCTGATCCAGCATATCGACGGCCGGGATGGCAATGACGCACTCCCGGTTCTTGCGCAAGGCGGCGAAGGAATGATTCCACGCACCGGTGACGATGGCGAATTGCGGACTGAAGTCGACAACCATCGTCCACGAGATCGTCATGATGTTGTTTTTCTTTCCATCGCGTGTCGTCACGAGGACAACAGGCCCGGATTCCATCAGTGTGAACGCCCTGCCAAGTTTCATCTGACGCATGTGGGCACCTCCTGATTCCTGCGCGCCTTCCGGCACGGCGGCAAGCTGTATTGCCGCAAATCGAAGCGCTTTGCCGCCAGCTTACTTCGCGACGATGAATTCGTGAACCGCCGCGATTTGATCGGGCGTCGCCAGTGCCGGCACATGGCCGACGCCGGCAAACTCGATGACTCGGATATCCGGCTTGCGGCGGCGCATTTCGTCGACCACGTCGCGCGGCAGCACCTCCGATCTTTCCCCGCGCAGCACCAGCACCGGGCAACGCACCTCGTTCCAGACGCTCCACAGATCGATGCCGCGCAGGAATTCGGGACCGATCGGCAGTTCCGGATCCATGTTCAGAGGCAGTCCGCGGCTGATGGCGGGGTCGTAGCGCAGGACCAGGCGGCCATCCTCGCTCGCACGCACGCCGTGCGCCGTGAGATCGCGCCAGTAATCGTCGTCGAGCTCGCCGAATTCCGCGCAGGCCTTGCGGAAATACGCCTCCGCCTCCGCCATGGAGGAGAACGACGTGTCCTGGCCGACGTGCTGCTTGAGCCGGACCAGCGCGTTCCAGGGCACGAAAGGGCCGACGTCGTTCAGCACCAGGCGGCGAATCGGCGAACCGGGCTTGGCCGCCAGCAGCATGCCGATCAGCCCGCCCATCGACGTGCCGATCCAATCCAGGGCCGGCAGCGCGGGTTGCGCGCGCAGGCGCGCCTTCAGCCCTTCGAGCAGTCCGCTCTCTCTAGGCGAGGTGACGCGCGCGATCAAGGCTGCGGCGTCGTTGAGGTAGGTCGGGAAACAGTAGGCGAAGCGGTCCTGGAGCCAGTCGCTGTCGCCGCGGCCGACGACGTCCATGCAGACGACGCGGCAGGACTTCGCCAAGTCCGCCGCCAGGCGATCGAAGTCCCGGCTGTTGCGCGAAAGGCCGTGGGCGCAGATGACGATATGCGGGTTGTGTTCCGCTCCCCAGTCCGCATAGGCGACACGGTGGAAGCCTTCGGGACCGAGGCTGAGAAAATGCTGCTGGGACATGCTCTTCTGCGATTGAGTCATTCGTGGCCTTTGCTTTGTCGAGATGCGCGATCCGGGACGGCAGCATTGTCGTCGATCAATGTGACATGAAGCTACCCGCAGCCTCAACCGCTGGCAAGGGCGTGGGTGCGGTCAGCGGTCCGGGTCGCCTGAACGCTCCCGCCCGCGGACGGTCATAGAATCGCAAACTCGCCCCCCAGCCCATCGCCGAGCAACGATCCCAGCGAATGCCAGCCGCGGAAACGCTACTGATGTGCAGCCCCGAGGGCTTCGCCGTCCGCTACGAGATCAATCCTTGGATGAAGGATCAGGTCGGCCGCGTCTCGCCCGAGCTTGCCGTGATGCAGTGGCGCGGCCTCCACGCGGCGCTGTCCGCCGTCGCGCGCATCGAATTGATGCCCGCAAACGCGGCGTGGCCGGACCTGGTGTTCACCGCCAACGCCGGCCTGCCCTTGCCCGCGAAGAAGCAGTTCATCCTCTCGAACTTCCGCCACCCGCAGCGGCAGGGCGAGCAGGCGATCGACCGCGCCTGGTTCGCGGCCGCCGGCTGGCAGTGCATCGAACTGCCGGCCGCAGCCTTCTTCGAGGGCGCGGGCGACTCCTTGTTCGACGCCCAGGGCCGGCTGTGGCTCGGCGGCGGGCCGCGCTCGAGCGAAGCCACGCCGCGCTGCCTCGCGGAGGTCGTGGACGCGCCGATCCAGACGCTGGTCCTCGCCGATCCGGCGTTCTACCACCTCGACACCTGCTTCTGCCCGCTGCCGACGGGCGGCGCGCTCTGCGTGCCGGGCGCCTTCGACGCCGCGTCGCGCGAGCGTCTCGCGCGCGGCTTCGGCGACGGCCTGATCGCGCTGACGCCCGAGGAGGCGAACCTCTTCTGCGCCAACGCCGTCTGCATCGGCGAGCGCGTCTTCATGAACCGCGCCACGCCGCGCCTCGCGCAGGAACTGGCGAAGCTCGGCCTGGCCGTCACCGAGACGCCGCTGTCGCAATTCATGAAGTCCGGCGGCAGCGCGAAGTGCCTGACCCTCAGCCTCGACGGCTGGATGTACCGCGGCTCGGCGTGATGCGCTCGGGCGGCCGGCGGCGCCGCGGCGTCCCGGATGCCCGAGCGCGACTACGCCGCTACGCCGACTTCCTTCTGCCCTGCGCTTCCTCGGCGCCCCGCTCCATCGCCCGGGCGGCGCCGCGCGCGCTCTTCTCCATGGCCTCTGCGGTCTCGGCGCC